>JAQYRL010000090.1 GCA_028725765.1 Clostridiales bacterium | reverse complement strand
GAATCCAACTTTTTAGAAACTCCTAGGAATGGACAAATACCAAGGAACTGAGCTAATACGTAGTTATTAACCAGAACCATACTCATTACTATGGTGATTTTTTCTCCCATTTTAGCCCTCCTTAACTTCTACTTTAGCATTAACTTCAGGCTTAGCTTCTCTTTCCTGTGGGTTTGGAGCTTCAACCTTTGCAGGTTCAGCCTTTGCAGCCTCAGCTTTTGCAGCTTTTGTAGTTTCAGCCTTTTTAGCCTTTTCTGCAGTTCTTCTCTCAGCTTCAGTAGTTCTGAAACCTGAGCATCCGAATTCTCTTACTAACTTAGATTTATCTTTAGTAATAACATAAACGCCTGCAATCAAGAGTGCAAATACGAAGAATCCACCAGGAGCAAGATTGAAGATTCCCATCTGCTCAATGTGTCCTCCAAGGATGTTAAATCCGAGAAGGCTTCCAGCTCCGAAAAACTCTCTAACTGCGCCCATGCAACCTAGTGCAAGTGTAAATCCAAGTCCCATTCCGATACCATCAAGGGCTGAATCAAGTACATTATTTTTGCTTGCAAACATCTCAGCTCTTCCAAGTATGATGCAGTTTACTACAATAAGTGGAATAAACAAGCCGAGAGATGAGTATAATGCAGGCACAAAAGCCTGTAAAAGCATCTGTACAACTGTTACAAATCCTGCAATTACTACAATGTAGCAAGGGATTCTAACCTTATCTGGAATAATATTTCTCAATAGTGATATTACAATGTTCGAACAAATGAGTACAGCCATAGCTGAAACTCCCATTCCTAGACCGTTAAACACAGAGCTTGTTGTTGCGAGTGTAGGACATGTACCAAGGAGAAGCACCAATACAGGGTTTTCCTTAATAATACCTTTGGTCAGGATCGCCAATTTATTATCTTTCATTACTTGACACCTCCCACCTTTTTAAACTGTTCAAGTGCAGCAAATACGCCGTGGTGTACACCATTTGAAGAAATAGTAGCCCCAGTTACTGCATTGATACTTGTATCTTTCTTAATATCCTGATCCACAAGCTCAGCCTTACCTTTGTACTGCTTAAGATGCTTAGGATCATGAGCCTTTGTTCCAAGGCCTGGAGTATCTGCGTGGTCAACAACCTTTACGCCTGTGATAGCACCGTTTTTGTCAATTCCGATCATCTCAGTAAGAAGACCACCGAAAGACTTACTCTTAACGGTTACTACAATACCTTCCTTATTGTCTGCTACAAAACAGTCCTCAACGAAAACCTTGTCTTTCTCAAGTACTACAAGATCTCCATCGAATTCAGTGAATTTATCTGCAGCAGGAAGAAGTTCTGTTCTTGTCTTATCTGCTGTTTTCTTAGCATTGTCATCAATTATAGGTTTTGCCACACCGTATGTTGCAGCAAGAGCAGTTGTGATTACAAGACAAATAGCGACTAGAACAACAATTGGAGCAACGTATTCTTTGAAAGTGTTATTATTTTTCATTTTTCTTTACACCTCCTACAACGTTTCTCTTGATGAAGAAATTATCAATAATCGGAGTCATTATGTTCATAAGTAGGATTGAGAAAGAAACTCCTTCAGGATATGCTCCCCAAAGTCTTATAGCCATAGTGATGATTCCGCATCCTATACCAAATACAATCTTACCCTGTGGAAGTATTGGAGAGGTTACATAGTCAGTTGCCATGAAGAATGCGCCAAGCATAACACCGCCTGCACATACGTGGAAGATAGCCATGTTAAGTGCGTTTCCGTCTCCCTTAATTCCGTAATAAATAAGTGCAAATACGAATACAGTTCCAATAAATGCAACTGGAGTATGAGGAAGGATTATCTTCTTCACAATCAGGAAGATTCCACCAATGAGCAATGCGATAGCACTAACCTCACCTAAAGATCCTCCGATGAATCCAAGGAACATTTCCATGTTAGATGGAAGATCTTTAGCGGAGCCTTCAGCCAAAATTCCAAGTGGAGTTGCTCCTGTTGTTGAATCCACAGCTTTTACTGTAACTGGAAGTGGCCAACTTGTCATCTGTGTAGCAAAAGAAACAAATAGTACAATTCTAGCAACAATTGCAGGGTTCGCTACGTTCTTACCAAGTCCACCATAGAGTTGTTTAACGATTACTATGGCAACAAAACATCCGATTACTGCCATCCAAACAGGTAGGCTTGATGGTACGTTGAACGCAATAAGCACACCCGTTACCGCAGCGGATAAGTCATGCACCGTTTGTCTTTTGTGCGCCAAATAGTTATATCCATATTCAAATCCCACAGAAGCAATCACACAGACTGCAGTCAAGAGGATTACTCTCCATCCAAACACATATGTGCTCACTAAGAATGAAGGAACAAGGGCTAATAATACATAAGCCATTGTTTTGGTCGTATCAAGTGTCGTCACAAGGTGAGGAGCGGATGCGACCGTCAAATTGTTATATGCTTGTCTTTCCATTTATAATCCGGCCTCCTTTACTACACCCTTACCGAGCTTATTCATAAATCCTAGCGGTCTTCTAGCAGGACAGACAAATGAGCAGCTGCCACATTCCATGCACTGCATAACCTCAAGTTCCTGCAATTTCTCAGCATCTCTTGCCTCGTATGCATCAGCAAGTGCTGTTGGGATAAGACCAAATGGACATGCAGTATGACATCTGCCACAGTTGATACATGCAGTTTCTTCAGGAATCACCGCTTTATTCTTTGAAAATGCAAGGATAGCATTGTTATTCTTAACTATAGGCATCTGATCTGAGAAAATTGCTCTTCCCATCATAGGTCCACCCATGAGGATCTTCTTAGGAGGATTCTTATATCCACCGCAAAACTCCATAATATCAGCTATGATAGTACCTATAGGTGCAAGAACGTTCTTAGGAGTTGTTACCGCATCGCCATCGATTGTCATTCTTTTGTTTACAAGTGGAATTCCGTTCCTGAAATACTGTCCGACAAACGCGATAGATGTAACGTTCGACAAAATAACGCCTAGTGCTGCCGGAAGAACTCCTGCTGCCATATGCTTACCTGTAATTTCGTAAATCATTACACGCTCAGCACCCTTTGGATATCTTGCAGGAAGCGGGAATGTCTTGATGTTGTCATGGCCTTGAGCCGCAAGCATCTCATCAAGTTTTGCGATTGCGTCTGGCTTATTATCCTCGATACCGATAAATCCCTTGTCAAGATTTAGATACTTCATTACAAGTACCATACCATCAATAATGTCCTGTGTATCTTCAAGCATTAACCTATGGTCAGATGTAATGAAAGGCTCGCACTCTGCCGCATTTACTATCAGCGTGTCAACCTCATCGATATTCTTAGGATTAAACTTGATGTGTGTTGGGAATGAAGCTCCTCCCAAGCCAACCAGACCACTTTCCTTAATTGCTTGAACAAAACCCGCCAAGTCAGAAACCCTTGGTACCTCGATATCATCAGACAATTCTTGTTTCTTGTCTGTTTCGATAACAACTAAGGTATCGTTGCCACCCACAGCTGATCTCTGGGTCTCAATATCCTTAACTGTTCCGGATACACTAGAATGAATTGGGGCACTGACAAAAGCATCAGTATCACCTATCTTCTGACCCACTTTAACTGTATCGCCTTTAGCAACAAGGGGTTTACATGGTGCACCGATATGCTGAGACATTGAAATTTTAACAATGTCCGGAATTGGCATAACTTCAGTTTCACACTTAGCTGTGTTCTTGAAGTGCCCTGCATCGATGCTGTGCAAATGCTTTGCATTTGAACTCATTTCTGTAACCTTCCTTTCATATTATTTAACAAAATCATACATAGCACATTATACACCAGATTATCACAAAAATCATTATTTTTTAGAAAGTCTGTTAAAATATAGAAAAGTAGGGTATAATTAGAGGCATAATTGAGCAATATTTAAATAAAATATCGAAAGTAGGTACCGAAATGTCAAATCTTCCACATAAGCACAATCGCAAAACTGAAGAGCTGATGGACATAATGCCAGATCCAAAAATTTTTGAGATGTC
>JAQYRL010000089.1 GCA_028725765.1 Clostridiales bacterium | reverse complement strand
TCGTGAAGTAGTTTTTCTTTATCATCATATCCATCTACTTCTATAGCAAATTCTCGTTTTAGCCCTGTTATATTCGCATATCCATTGCTTTCTAAAAATCTCATTCGATTCTCAAATTGGTCATTTCCAGTTTTTCCGATTTTGATAAGACCTGAAACGACTGTTGACATTAGATATATAATTCCTTTAGCCATAATTTTTCCTCTCTCAAATTATAAATACACCTTCAGCATCAATTTATCAGTTATAATTATTCCTCTCTTCTGCAGCCATAGGCAAAGATTCGTGCATAGAATCAGAATTTAAATAGATGCTGTAATCTTGTCCAAAGTTATAATTATCTGTCCAAAGTTCGCACTGTGTCATAACAGTCTGCACGGCGTCATCCATGCCTTCAGGCGGATATTTATGTTTTTTCAAAAGTTTTTTGATAAGCATACGCATTTTAGCCCTTGCTGATTCACGCTTTTGCCAATCAATAGTTTTGTTCTTACGTAGAGTATCTGTTAATTCCTTTGTTATTGCAATCAGTTCATCATTTTCATAAAAATCTTTAATTGCCTGAGGCTTCGTTAGTGCGTCGTAAAAAGCTAGTTCATCAGCAGTTAAACCTAATTGTTCTCCCTCTTTCTGCGCTTCTGCAATCTGTCTTGCTAATTTTAACATCTCCGCTATAACTTGCTCATTTGTAAGCATACCATTAAGATAAGCATTTAGAGAACGTTTCATTATCTCACTGAATTTTTCAGATTTAACAACATTCGTCCTTCGATAAACGGAGACCTGCTCGGCTATGAGCTTCTTCAAAAGTTCAACAGCAAGGTTTCTCTCTTTCATTTTTGCAACTTCGTTAAGAAATTTTGGATCAAACAAAGAAAACTCTTCTTTGATATCTGAAAATAAATTTAATACGCCCTCACTTTTTATACTTTGCTTCAAAAGTTCATTGATTCTCGCATTCATTTCCGGTAATGAAATCTTTTTTTCACCACCGGAATTTGTAAGTCTTACAACAAGGACTCGAACAGCCTCAAAGAATGCTGCCTCAAATCTACTTTCTTCATCAACTAAAGAAGAACAAAGCGAAAGTGCCTGATGCAGCATGAGAGCTTCTCTAACAAAAGAATCTTTCTCATCAGTTTTTTCTCTATCAATGATAAAGTTAACCGCACCACTAATAGTTTTTGCTCTTTCTAAATCTGTACCATTAATAAATTTTGTATAATCATATCCATGGAACATGTCACGGCAAACGGATAATTTCTCCAAGAATTTCGGATATGCAACCTTTGCGATATCAGTATCGCCATAATTCTTTTTATCACGGGAAGTATAATCATTCATTGCTTGCTTCAGAGCAGTAGCGATTCCTACATAATCAACAATAAGACCGCCTTCCTTATCAGCAAATACACGATTTACACGAGCGATAGCCTGCATAAGATTATGACCTGACATTGGCTTATAAACATACATAGTGGCAAGAGACGGAACATCAAAACCTGTAAGCCACATATCAACAACTATCGCAATCTTCATATCGCTGTTGTTATCCTTAAATTTCTTCGCAAGCTCATTCTTATAACGTTTATTCCCAATAATCTTTCGCCATTCTTCGGGGTCATCATTTCCAGAAGTCATGACAACATTTACTTTTTCAGTCCAGTCTGGACGGAATTCCAATATTTTGTTGTAAATTTTCATGGCAATACTACGAGAGTATGCAACTATCATCGCCTTACCAGTAAGTAGGTGCTCACGATTTTCTTCATAGTGGTCGATAATGTCAGAAACAAGTGAATTTATGGTGTTATCATTTCCAAGCAGTGCTTCCATCTGGCCGAGTTCTCTTTTACTCTTTTCGATAACTTCTTGATCTGCATTAAAAGACATTAAATCATATTCTGCATCAATGAGTTGCAAAGTAGTGTCATCAAGATGTAGCTTAATAACACGGCTCTCATAATAGACTGGACGTGTTGCTCCATCCTCGACAGCCTGAGTCATGTCATAAATATCTATATAATCGCCAAAAACCTCACGAGTGCTTCTGTCTTTTGAGGAAATAGGCGTGCCAGTAAATCCGATGTATGTAGCGTTTGGAAGTGTATTACGAATAATTCTAGCTGTACCAATAACACGTTTCGCCACCTTATCGCCGTCTTTATTCTTTGTAATCTTAATTTTTTCAGCAAGTCCATATTGTCCTCTATGAGCTTCATCAGCCATAACTACAATATTGTTGCGTTCAGATAAAGGCTCGTTAGAATCCTCGAATTTCTGCATTGTAGTAAAGATTATTCCGTTGGCCTGTCTGCCAGCAATTAACGTTTTTAGATTCTCTCTACTTTCCGCCTGTAATGGTTCCTGTCTTAAGAACTCCTTGCATTTTGCAAACTGGCCATAAAGCTGGTTATCGAGATCATTCCTGTCAGTAAGCACAACTATGGTAGGACTATTTAACGCTTCCTGCAATAAATGCGCATAGAAAACCATCGAAAGTGACTTGCCGCTTCCCTGTGTATGCCAAAAGACTCCGCCTTTACCGTCTGTGACGGTGGCGTGTTTTGTAGATTCAATAGCTTTTTTTACTGCAAAATATTGGTGATATCCAGCAAGGATTTTATAAGTATTGATCCCCTCATTTGAAAAACAAATGAAGTTTTTAATAATATCAAGCAATCTTTCTTTTTGGAACATGCCTTCAAAGAAAGTGTCAAATTGCGCATACTGTGTGTTTTCATAGTTTCCGTCTTTTGTTTTCCACTCCATAAAGCGGTCTTCCCCAGAAGTAATAGTGCCGGCTTTAGATGTCAGTTGATCACTCATCACGCATATAGCGTTATATACAAACATAGACGGAATTTCCTGCATATAATTACG
>JAQYRL010000088.1 GCA_028725765.1 Clostridiales bacterium | reverse complement strand
TGATGATGTGAATATAATTGTTGCGAACTTATAAGTGTTTTGTGAAAGGAAGTAAATGACAACAAAAGAGATTTTTATTAAAGGGGCAAAGGAAAATAATTTAAGAAATATAGATGTGCATATTCCACGGGATAAAATGGTCGTTTTGACGGGGCTATCGGGATCGGGCAAGACATCGCTCGCATTTGATACCATATACGCAGAGGGCCAGAGGCGATATGTTGAAAGTTTGTCAGCTTATGCAAGACAGTTTCTTGGTAGAATGGATAAGCCGAATGTTGAGTTTATTGAAGGGCTTTCTCCTGCCATATCTATTGATCAGAAAACCACGAGCAACAACCCGAGATCTACGGTGGGAACTGTAACAGAAATCAATGACTATCTTAGACTTTTGTTTGCTCGAATAGGCGTGCCACACTGTCCAATATGTGGCCGTGAAATTTCAAGTCAGTCGGTCGACCAAATTGTTGATCACATAATGGAGATGAAGGATGGCGCTAGGATCAAGGTTATTGCTCCGGTGATAAAGGAACGAAAGGGAGAACATGTAAAGCTGCTTGAAAGGCTGAAGAGGGAAGGCTTTAATAGAGTAATTGTAGACGGTGAAGAGTATCTTCTTGGCGAAGATGAGATTAAGTTGGAAAAGAACTTCAAACACACAATTGAAATTGTTACGGATCGAATTGTAGTTTCTGAGGGTCAAGAAGGCAGAATCGCGGAAGCAGTTGAAATTTCAATAGCTCACGGGAATGGGCTTGTGGTTGTTGAAGAAGTTATCCGCAAATCAGCCCAAGACAACATAGCGGAATCAGATCAAGCAGAAGAAAACAAAATGGATGGAAATCATAGAAGAATGTTTTCAACGAAATTTGCATGCCCTATTCATGGCGTAAGCCTTGAGGATATGGAGCCTAGGTCGTTTTCGTTTAACAGTCCATTTGGAGCCTGCCCAACTTGTAACGGTCTAGGATTTATACAGAGCATCATCCCCGAGAAATTGCTCGATTATGAAAAGTCGATTCCTAGTGGTGCTCTCGGTCGTGTATATGCATCTATGGAATTTTCAGGATTTTATCGCCAGGAGGTTGAGGCTCTTGCTGAAATGTATGGTGTTGATATTTCATTGCCTCTTAAAAAACTACCTGCAAGATTCATGAAGGCCCTCCTATACGGGACAGGAAATAAGCCTTTAAAATATACATATGTAAGCAGGAGATCTGGACGTAAATCGCAGATGGACCATCCGTTTGAAGGTGTGATAAATAATCTTGAGAGAAGATATAGAGAAACAGCTTCTGATTTTATGCAGGAGAGGATCCAACAATACATGACCAATAAGCCTTGCCCTGATTGTCATGGTGCGAGACTAAAACCAGAAATACTTGCTGTAACTGTTGGAAAAAAGAGCATATCGCAGATAAACGATATGTCGGTGTCAGATGCTTATGAGTTTTTTGAGTGTCTTGAACTTAACGAAAAGGATTCGATAATAGGGCTTCAGATCTTAAAGGAAATAAAGGAAAGGCTGAAGTTCCTCATAGATGTAGGACTATCATACCTTACTCTAAGCAGAAGTGCCGGTACTCTCAGCGGTGGTGAATCGCAGCGAATCCGTCTAGCAACCCAAATCGGTTCGGGGCTGATGGGTGTTTTGTATATTCTTGACGAACCAAGTATAGGGTTACATCAGAAAGACAATGCCAAGCTGCTAAAAACTCTTCGTAGGCTAACGGATATGGGGAATACGCTTCTGGTCGTTGAACATGATGAGGATACGATGTATGCAGCGGATCAAATCATTGATATTGGTCCGGGAGCGGGAGTAAATGGCGGAAAGCTTATCGCTCAAGGTACTGTTGAAGATATAAAGAAGGTATCTGAATCAATCACAGGGCAGTATTTGTCAGGGGCAAAGAAGATTTCGGTGCCCAAACATAGAAAGTCAGGCAATGGCAAGAAAATTCAAATTAAGGGTGCTGCGGCAAATAATTTGCAAAATGTCAATGTCGATATTCCTCTAGGCAAATTTGTATGCGTAACAGGGGTTTCCGGCTCCGGTAAATCCAGCCTAATAAATGAAGTTTTGTACAAAACAGTCGCCCACAAAATCAACGGTGCAGCTGAGGAGGGCGGTGAGGTTAAGGCTATCAAGGGTCTGGAGCATATAGATAAGGTAATAGATATTGACCAGTCTCCAATAGGTAGAACGCCAAGATCAAATCCAGCCACATACACTGGGATGTTTACACCAATTAGAGAGCTTTTTGCGGCATTACCTGAGGCTAAACTACGTGGATATGAGAAGGGAAGATTCAGTTTTAATGTAAAAGGTGGGCGCTGTGAAGCCTGCAAAGGTGATGGTATAATTAAAATAGAGATGCATTTTCTGCCTGACGTTTATGTGCCTTGTGAGGTTTGCAAGGGGAAGAGGTTTAACAGGGAGACACTTGAGATACGGTATAAAGGGAAAAATATTTACGAAGTTTTAGAAATGACGGTTGAGGAAGCGCTTGATTTTTTCAAGAATATTCCGAGCGTTATGAGGCAGCTTGAAACTCTAAATAGGGTAGGTCTTGACTACATTAGACTTGGTCAGCCTTCAACACAGCTTTCTGGCGGTGAGGCACAGCGTGTCAAGCTTGCTTCGGAACTTTCGAAAAGGCAGACGGGAAGGACACTATACATCCTTGATGAACCTACAACGGGACTTCATTTTGCAGATGTGCACAAATTGATTCATGTACTTGAGGCGTTAGTTGAGGCAGGAAATACTGTAGTTGTAATTGAGCATAATCTTGATGTTATCAAGAGAGCGGATCACATAATCGATATGGGACCTGATGGCGGTACAGGTGGCGGACGTGTGATTGCAGAGGGAACACCAGAAGAGGTAGTTCAAGTACAAGGGTCGTATACAGGTGAATTCTTGAAGAAAATGCTTTAATCTAGTATAATTAAGCGTGTTATTTAAACGAAGAGAATTGTTTAAAAATAAAGAAAAGAAGGAAAAGAGAAATGATTACTAAAGAGAATCTGACCATGCTAACTGATTTTTATGAAATTACTATGGCAAATGGATATTTTGCTAACGGCATGGGAGATGAGATTGCGTATTTTGATATGTTTTTCAGGCGAGTTCCTGATGGCGGCGGATACGCTATTATGGCTGGTGTTGAGCAGGTTATTGAATATCTCAAGAACTTGAAATTTGAGAAGGAAGATATCGACTATCTTAGAAGCAAAGGATGTTTTAGCGAAGACTTCCTTAAATATCTAGAGAATTTTAAGTTCAGCTGTGATGTATGGGCTATAGAAGAGGGAACCCCTATATTCCCACATGAACCGATTCTAACTGTGAGAGGACCGGTTATTCAGTCTCAGTTTGTTGAATCTATGATTTTGCTTATTATCAATCATCAGAGCCTCATTGCGACAAAGGCAAGCAGAATAGTGAGATCTGCAGCAGGTAGACCTGTAATGGAATTCGGTACAAGACGTGCACACGGGTCCGCAGCAGCTATATATGGAGCAAGAGCTACTTACATAGCAGGCTGTGCGGCTACTGCATGTACAATTGCAGATAGAGATCATGGCATTCCAGCCACTGGAACTATGGCACATAGCTGGGTCCAGATGTTCCCGACAGAATATGACGCATTTAAAGCATATGCCGAGGTTTATCCTGATAACTGCGTGCTCCTTGTAGATACATATAATGTGCTCAAATCAGGCGTTCCTGCGGCTATTGAGGTATTCAAGGAAATGAAGCCGAAGAGTATGGGAATAAGGATAGACAGTGGAGATATAACTTACCTAACAAAGAAGGCTAGGAAGATGCTCGATGATGCAGGACTTCAAGACTGCAAAATAGTTATATCCAACAGCCTTGATGAATATATTATTCGAGATGTTCTCCTTGAGGGAGCGCAAATAGATTCTTTTGGCGTAGGAGAGCGAATGATTGCAGCAAAATCTGAACCTGTATTTGGTGGTGTATATAAACTTGTTGCACTTGAAGATAAAGACGGCAACATTATTCCGAAGATTAAAGTATCGGAAAACGTTGAGAAGATAACAAACCCAGGGTTCAAAACTCTTTACAGGCTTTTTGACAAGGATAATAACAAGGCTTTAGCTGACGTAATCACTGTTGACGGAGAGGGAATGCCTGAGGCGTGTGCAGATGGTGAAGGATATGAAATCTTTGATCCAAATGCTATCTGGAAGAGGAAGACGCTTACAAACTTCTACGCTAAAAATATCAGGGTTCCTCTATTTATAAATGGAGAATGCGTGTATAAATCTCCAGGAATTGAGGAGATTAAAAAGAACTGTGAAGAACAGATGAAGACACTTTGGGATGAGATGCTAAGGTTTGAGAATCCACAGACCTATTATGTTGATTTATCACAGGATTTGTGGGACATGAAAGAAGAACTTCTAAACAAAGCCACATACAAATAAAAGTATTCTCTATCTAAATTAAAAAATTGTTTAAAAAGGGCAACCTACTAAAAGCTAATCTTGTCGAGAGACAGACTTAGGAGGTTGCCTAAATTTTGACCGAACAGGAAATGAATCTGCCGATAAACGAATTAGGTGGACTGTCATTTCCTATTTTTGTACCTGAAGTAAGCTAAAACTAGTCCAAATAGCAAAACAGCTACTTGGGAAGTTATTCTTAAAATAGAAATATACGTATAATTTACATCATGGTATACACATATTACATATGCTACCCAAGAGAATAAAGTTAATAGTGTCAAAAACAAAAGAATTTTAGCTTGTCTATTCATAAATTTTGTCACCAATATTATTTTTTGATATTAATAATATGGATGCTATCC
>JAQYRL010000087.1 GCA_028725765.1 Clostridiales bacterium | reverse complement strand
TTCAACAAAATATTTTTCTTTCTCAAAGATTTCCATGGGGTGAGCTATCACGGCTATTCCACCAGCATTTCTTATTAAAGAAATCGCATCATTAATATTCATTTGTTCTTTTTTTATGGCTTTTATCTCAGGACTTTCAAGGAATTTACCATCTTCAAATGCATCATTTCTAGTCTTTATATATCCCTTATATACAAGTGTATCTGCAATATTTGGCTTCCCTATATAGACCTGATTGGTTCTATTTGTGCATTTTTGTATATCCTCATACGAAATTTCATATCCCATTTCGTTCAATTTCTTTATTAGTAAATCATTACACTCTGCTCTGAAACGTTTCAATTCTCTAAGTTTTGAAATCAATTCCGAGTTATTCTCATCAAACCTATATCCAAGAACATCGACATCAATTGGTTTATTTTTAAAATCGGCCTTTAGATTAGTTGATATCTCAACCCCTGATATCACCTGAATGCCTAGAGCTTCAGCCGCAATCTTTGCTTCTTTGATACCATCAATTCCGTCATGATCAGTCAAAGCAATTTCATCATACCCATTGTTTTTGTACCATTTTACAAGCTCTGTCGGTCTCTTTGTGCCATCTGAAAATGTTGAATGAAAGTGATAGTCAACCTTATATTCCATTAAAAATTCCTTTCAAGTTAAACAGCATGTATCGTATTACGAAAAAATTCTTACAGGCTTTACGAATTTTTTGTTAAAATATATAGTTATCCCAATTAAAACTACCGCAATTATCGTGGAAAACAGGAGATAGCTTTTGAAAAATGGATCTCCAAAAATAGGTATAAGTATCGAAAGCTTATCAACCTTAATTCCTATCATATTGGTATATAAATTAATTCTAAAACTTTTTATTGAGATTGCTATTATTCTTGCCATAACGCATGCAGAGGTGATATACAATGCAACTTTCATTCTATTGCCTAGCGCTTCTTTGAAGGCATTTGAATAAAGATATCTATACAACGCAAAGAAAACCACTGCACTCAGTGCACCGGCAAATAGTTCAATGCTGAAAATTATTTTAACTTTTTTCATCACTTCTTGTTCTTTTTTGTTAAAAATCGGATCCTTGAACCTTCCATGAACTTCATAAATTTGAATTTTTTCCTTAGAAGGAGAAATCAGATATTTAGTCAATTCGCTCGATATCTTATCAGGTTCTACAGGTGCAGGAATCTTCTTAAAAGCTACACCATCATTAAAGTTAAAGTTGTATGTTGTACTTGTGTGTAGTGTCAAGGTAGATGAAAGAGTTAAAACAGAAATTAGAAAGCAAACAACTAATAAATATGAAATTATATAGTTGACTTTCTTCATATTTTTCTCCTAACCTTCTAAATAACTTACATAAGGTAAATTTCTATATTTTTGATCATAGTCAAGTCCATATCCTATGACAAAAAGATCATCAACAGTAAATCCTACATAGTCCCCCTTAATATCAGCCTTCCTCCTTGAAGGCTTATCAAGTAGGGTGCAAATTTTAACAGATTTAGGATTCCTTTCCGCAATATAATCTTTAAGGAATTTGAGTGTGGTTCCTGTATCTATTATATCCTCAATTATAAGTATGTTTTTATGGAATAAATCCATATCGATATCCTTTGTAATCTTAACTACGCCAGAACTTGTTATCCCAGAGCCGTAGCTTGAAGCGGATACAAAGTCAATTTTGGTATCAAGCGTCAAGTTTTTTAGAATATCTCCCATCCAGATAATTGCTCCTTTGAGAGTTCCAAGCACAATCAATTCCTCACCTTCATAGTCTTTAGAAATCTGATATCCCAGTTCCTTTGCACGTTCCCAAATCTGCTGTTGTGTAAAAAGAATTTTTCCCTTTATCTCCATCTCATTATCCATTTTACATCTCACCTTTCTCACATAAACAAAACAATTTATCAATCAGAGGTTCATGGCCCGTTTTATTCAAAGCTGAAACCGGGTATATCTCATCAGAGTTCTTCATTCCGAGAGTTTGCCTTATCCGTTTGAGAGATTTGCCACGCTCATTATTTGAAATTTTATCCGCCTTAGTTGCTACCACAATTCCATCTAGCCCATAATATTTCAAGAAATCATACATCTGAACATCCTGCTTTGTTGGCTTATGCCTTATGTCAACAAGTTGAATCACCTTTACAAGATTAGGCCTCTCAATTAGATATTCTTCAATCATTTGGCCCCATTTTAATGTTTCAGTTTTAGAAACCTTAGCATAACCGTAACCTGGTAGATCAACAATTCGAAAACTGTCATCATTGATTGAATAGAAATTGATTGTCCTTGTCTTTCCAGGACTACCGCTTATCCTTGCTAATTTTCTACGTCCTGTTATAAGATTTAGAAGCGATGACTTCCCGACATTAGATCTACCCGCAAAAGCGATTTCCATCGGTCCTGATTCAGGGTACTGTTCCTTTTTGACAGCAACCGCAATTATATCTGAATTTTTGATTTTATTATCCATTTTTAAACTAGCGCATCCTTTAATGCATCTTTTGCCTCATCTAAGAGGACAAAAGTAAGCTTATTTCTAACGCTTTCTGGTATCTCGTCGATATCTCTCTCATTCTCTCTTGGTAGTAAGATCTTTTTGATGCCTGCTCTGTGTGCAGCTAAAACTTTTTCTTTGATTCCTCCAACAGGAAGGATTTTACCTCTGAGTGTTATTTCTCCAGTCATTGATACATCATTTCTTATAGGCTTATGAGTTAAAGCTGAAACGACTGATGTGAACATTGTAACACCTGCTGAAGGTCCATCTTTTGGAACAGCCCCTTCTGGCACATGGATGTGGATATCCATTGTTTTGTAGAAATCATCAGGTATATCGATATCTTTTGAAATCGACCTTATGTATGTCACAGCAGCTTTTGCAGACTCTTGCATAACATCTCCTAGATTACCTGTAAGTTGAAGTTTTCCTGTACCATTAACGCATGAGGTTTCGATGGAAAGGGTATCGCCTCCAACCTGAGTCCATGCCATTCCCGTAGCAACACCAACTTGAGCCTTTGATGAAATCGTATCGTATCTGAACTTTTTCTTTCCTAGGTATTCTTCAAGATCTGACGGACTTATCCTATACGTAATCTCAGAAATATCGCTATTTTCAGTGTCACCCGTTGCCTCCGTTACAACCTTTCTTGCAACTTTTCTGCAAAGATTTGCAATTTCCCTCTCAAGGTTTCTTACGCCTGATTCTCTGGTGTAATAGTTGATAATGTCAGAAAGAGTCTTCTTGCTAATTTTTAAATTGTTCTTGGTGAGACCGTGTTCCTTAAGTTTCTTCGGAATCAAATACTTCTGAGCAATTTTTATTTTTTCTTCTTCCGTATATCCGGAAACCTCTATTACTTCCATCCTGTCAAGTAGAGGTCTTGGAATTGTATCTATAGTATTTGCCGTTGTAATAAACATTATCTTTGACAAATCAAATGGCACATCGAGGAAGTGATCCTTAAAAGTATTATTTTGTTCAGGATCCAGAACTTCAAGAAGCGCATCTGCAGGATCCCCCTTGAAATCAGCCCCTATTTTGTCAACTTCGTCAAACAAGAATAGAGGATTGTTGGTACCTGCATCTTTTAGCGATGTTATAATCCTTCCCGGTATAGCTCCTATGTACGTCCTTCTGTGCCCTCTGATCTCAGCTTCGTCCCTAACTCCACCAAGAGACATTCTTACAAAGCGCCTTCCCGTAGCATTTGCAATTGATTTTGCAATTGAAGTCTTTCCTACTCCTGGAGGGCCAACGAGGCACAAAATAGGTCCCTTTATTCCCTTTGAGAGATGAACTACAGCAAGGTATTCGAGGATTCTCTCCTTAACTTTTTCAAGTCCATAATGCTCACGCTCAAGAATTCTTTCAGCTTTTTTAAGGTCAGAATTACCCTCGGAAGATGTGTTCCAAGGCAGTTCCAATATTGTCTCAACATAATTTCTGATGACAGAGCTCTCTGGAGATGATGGCGGCATTTTTGAATACTTGTCTATTTCGCGTTGAACCTTCTTTGTTATTTCATCATCAAGATTAAGTTCCTTTAGTTTTTCAGACCAGTTCTCGCTTTCTACAACCTCATCACCAATGCCAAGTTCGGATTGGATAACCTTCATCTTCTCTCTGAGAACATATTCTTTTTGGTTTTCATCCATGCTCTTTTTTAGTTCTTCAGAAATCTGATTCTCCATCTTAGCGATTTCGATTTCTTCACTTAGAATATTGGTAATATGAATCAGCCTCTGATGGAAATCACTTTCCTCGAGAATCTTTTGTTTTCTCGTATAGGTAATATCAAGTTGATTTGCAATGCAGTCAACTATAAATACAGGGTCCTCAGATGTGAACACAAGTCTTGCCGCATCCGGCTCTCTTAGAGAAAAGATTTCAGCGTATTCCATAAATAGATTCCTCAAAAATCTAATCATGGTTTTATCCTCAATTATGAGGTCATCCATTGCTATTTCCGTTTTTAGCTCATAAATTGTTGCAGCTAGATAGTCATCATCGGATATAACCTCGGCTACCTTAGCCCTTGTAATACCTTCAACAAGCACTCTTGCAACATCTCCGTGCATCTTCAGCACTTGCTTGACATATACTAGTGTCCCTATTTCGTACATATCATCGAATGTGGGAATTTGAATATCCTCGTCGGTCTGAGTTGCAACATATAAAAGTTTATTTCCCTCGACGGCCTTATCGAGTGCACGGAGGGACTTTTCACGTCCTACATCAAAAGTGGTAATTGTGCCTGGGAAGGCTGTAACCCCTCTTAATGCAATGCAAGGAAAAATCAATTTCGTATCGTCTTTTTTTTGCATATATTACCCCTTTCTCAAATTAGTTTTCCATAGCTCTGTTTTGCTTATTTTCAGTTTCAGGTTTTCGTCTACTGGTTTTCTTTTTTATTATCTTAGGTTCGCTTCCCTCTTGAACCGATTTTTTCGTAATCACGCATTCTTCCACATCTGACAAAGACGGTATGTGAAACATTTGGTTGCGCAAAATATTTTCAAATATGCTTCTAAGTCCACGTGCACCCGTCTTCCTCTCCATAGCCATCTTAGCAATGGCTTCAAGAGCACCTTTTTCAGCCGTTAATTTAACATTGTCCATTTCGAATAGACTCTGATACTGCTTCAAAATAGCATTCTTCGGCTTGGTCATAATGCTTATAAGTGCTTCCTCGTCGAGCTCATTAAGCGCAACAAGTACAGGCAGTCTTCCTATAAATTCAGGTATGAGGCCAAAATGCAACAAGTCCTCAGGTTCAACATTTGCTATTATCTCATCATCTGCGAGGATTCGCGTTTTCTTATCAGCGTTAAAGCCGATGGTCTTGTCGCCCATCCTCTTTTTAATTACCTCATCAAGTCCTGCAAAAGCTCCACCACAAATAAACAAAACATTTGTAGTGTCAAACTGGATAAACTCCTGGTGTGGATGCTTTCTTCCGCCCTGCGGAGGCACATTTGCCACTGTTCCCTCAAGAATCTTAAGCAGCGCCTGCTGAACACCCTCGCCTGAAACATCCCTAGTTATGGACGGATTGTCGCTTTTTCTCGCTATTTTGTCAATCTCATCGACATAGATTATGCCTCTCTGAGCTCTTTCAATATCGTAGTCTGCAGCCTGAAGCAGCCTTAACAAAATATTTTCAACATCCTCACCAACGTATCCAGCTTCTGTAAGTGCGGTTGCATCTGCTATTGCAAAAGGTACTTCAAGTAGTTTAGCCAATGTCTGAGCAAGTAAAGTTTTTCCCGAGCCTGTCGGTCCGAACATTACAATATTACTTTTTTGAAGTTCAACATCCTGATCTTTATGCTTTTCTAAGTACAAAATACGTTTGTAGTGGTTATAAACGGCTACGGCTAGACTTTTCTTGGCTTCCTCCTGACCTATTACATATTCGCTCAATGCTTCGAAAATCTCCTCTGGTGTTATCAGATGAAAATCCTTATCTTCATGCATTGAACCTCTAGAGTTTTGGGTGTGATTCTTTTGAAAGCCTTGATCCATTTGATCTAATTGGAACATTTTGAGGCTCTCAAGAAGATGCAGTGCATCGGGTGATAGATTCGCAAGATCGTAGTCTTTTTCACCAAAGGGTCCGCCAAATTCATATTCCTCATCATCTTCATCGAACTCCTCAAAGTCATCATCAAATTCTGATTCCATAATCTCGTCATCAAGAAAGCGTCTGATTGCTCTGCTCTCGTTTTCAAGATCCATCGATAAAATAACGGGATCACCACCTGTTCTGCTTGCTTCAAGAATTTCCCCAAGGCAGTCTGAACAAATAAAGGTTCCTCCGCTTCCATACAAAAATGGTACCTCCGCTCTGAATTTGCCACAAAAGCTACACTCCTGATTAATTGTATTATTCTCTTTAATATCTTTGTTGTCTTTGCTGTTATTATTCAAATTACTCATTCCCAATTACTTTATCAATCAAACCATAAGATACTGCCTGAGATGCATCCATAAAGTTATCTCTGTCCGTATCTTTTTCAATTTTTTTAATACTCTGCCCCGTGTTCTTTGCTAATATTTTGTTGAGTTTCTCACGAGTCTTAAGTATCCAATCTGCGTGAATTTTAATGTCCTGAGCCTGCCCCCTTGCTCCACCAAGCGGCTGGTGAATCATTATTTCAGCATTAGGCAGAGCAAATCGCTTACCCTTTGTGCCCGCAGATAGCAAAACAGCCCCCATGCTGGCAGCCATTCCGACACATATAGTGGACACATCAGGCTTGATATAATTCATGGTATCATAAATCGCTAGCCCAGCGGTTACAGAACCTCCTGGGCTGTTAATGTAAAGCGATATATCTTTTTCCGGGTCTTCAGCTTCCAGATGAAGAAGTTGCATTGTTACAAGGGTGGCAACATGATCATCAATCTCTTCGCCCAGAAAAATTATTCTGTCTTTAAGCAGACGTGAATAAATGTCGTAGGATCTTTCGCCCTTTCCCGTCTGCTCTATAACATATGGTATTAAAGCCATTATTTTTCCTCTGTTTTTTCATCTCCAGTTTTTTCGGACTTTTCATCGTCTTTAATTTCAACTGGATCTACCTTCTTAGGTTCAACCTCTTTTATTTTTGCATTATCATATAGCATGTCGATTGCCTTGGTTATTTGGACATCCTTCTGGAAATAGGTTAGATTTTCTATTCCAATCATGTTCTTTATTTCCTCAACGTCCCTCTTATAAGCCTCTGCAATCTTAGCAAGCTCAGCTTCCATTTCTTCTTCAGAAACCTCGATATTCTCTTTGTCTATTATAGACATTAGAACGATTCGAGTACCGACTTTCTTAGCAGCATCCTCTCTAAGTTCATTTCTCATCTCGGACATATCCTTGCCCATATACTGAAGATAATTTTCTACTGTAAGTCCCTGATAAGATAGCTGTTGTCCAATTTCCTGAATCATTCTGTTAATTTCATCTTCCACCATTACATCAGGAACATCCACTGGATTGTTTTCGTATACTTTTGAAACCACAGCATCTTTTGCTCTGCTAACAACCATATTTTTTGCATTCTCAAGTTGTCTCTTCTTGATATCTTCTTTAAGCTCATCAACAGTATCAAACTCGCTAACGTCTTTCACAAACTCATCATCGAGTTCCGGTATTTCTTCTTCCTTGACTTCATGTACAAGGCACTCAAAAGTAGCATCTTTTCCTGCGAGTTCCTCTGTGTAATTTTCAGGGAATTTAACCTCAACATTCTTAGATTCTCCTGCTTTAAGACCCTCAAGTTGCTCCTCAAATCCTGGAATAAACATTCCGGATCCAAGTTTAAGCTCGTGTCTCTCAGCTGTCCCACCTTCAAACTGCTCGCCATCGACAAAGCCTTTGAAATCGAATATAAGTGTATCTCCATTCTTAGACTCTCTATCTACAGTTATCATTCTGGCATTTCGCTTTAGCATGTTATCGATTTCAGCCTGAACACTCTCATCACTAACCTGAGCCTTCTCCTGCTCTGCTTCTACGCCCATGTAATCCTTAACTTCAACTACAGGGTATACAGGAACAGTAATGGTTATTGTCATTGGTTTTCCCTTGCCTATTTCGCTAAATTCTGCAGCAGGGCTGTCGATAATGTCAAGATCGAGTTCCTGCACAGCATTCAGATAGTTCTGCTGAAAAAGTTGATTAACCGCTTCTTCAAAGAAAACACCTTCTCCATAATGCTTTTCTATGATACTTCTTGGAGCCTTGCCCTTTCTGAATCCATCAATTGAGAATTGATCTTTTGTAGCCTTGTACGCATCAATACATGCCTGATCGAATTCCTCTGCAGTAAACTCCATAGTAAACTTCGCTACATTCTTTTCTTTTGATAATAAGTTTGTTTTCATTATTTAAAATTCCTCCTGTTTGGATATTCATACTTTATACTGCACACCTCAGCACATCAGCCTATTTGGGTGCACAGAATGCTATCTATTATATAATTTTTCGTGTAAAAAGTAAAGTTTACACCAACTTTCCATCATACAGATACTGCTAGCTCTTCATCATAGAGATTTAAGCCCCTCTGATATTTTGATACTTCATTTGGGATTAAATTGAATTTGTCAGACAAGAAATCAGCCAAAGCTTTCAAATCTTCCTCGCTGCCCTGATTGAGTTCTAATTCGATTTCAGAAATAATATGTTCTTCAGTTATATCTGAAACATCCTTCTCATTTTTTAGCAAAACTCCCTTATCAATACAAACTTCTATATTGCTTTCATTAAACCTAATTAACATCTTGATTCTTCTTATCATAGTGATAAACAGGACCACTATTCCTTCTTTTTCAGCATTACTATAGGCTTTGTAAATATCGGGAGGAAGTTTTGAAAAGTCTACATCTTTCTTCTCTTTAAGAAACTCTACTTCACTCCTTTTGTGAAGGCCATTTTCAGCATATCCTCCCCATTTAAATGACAAAATATGACTGTCATATCTCACATTTTGATTGTTAAAGTGCATTTCAACTTCGGAATAAAACTTTTCCCAAGACTGCTTCACAAATTCGGAGATATCTTTATTTTCATATTCACAATAAAAATCTTTATAGGGAAAAACTTCTCTGCTTTCTAGTCTGTCTCTTACTGCAATTTTTGACTTTCGAAGAGAGCCATCAGCACTGTCAAGATACTTTGTTAATATGCGCTCAAAAGCAATTGAGAAGATTTGTATTTTGCTTGACATATTCAGAGCGTCAATAAAATCCATGGTTTTCTTATAGTTCAGCTTACCTTGGCACAAAAATTTATACTCTACTTCCATACAGCCTCTCAGTCCTATTTTTTTACTCTTTTATATGATATAATTATACCACAAAAGATAAATTTATATCAGCCTGTTTTCAAGGCTTTTCAAATATTGAAAGGAGTCTCTCG
>JAQYRL010000086.1 GCA_028725765.1 Clostridiales bacterium | reverse complement strand
CAAGAACACGTTGCAGAAGCTTTACAATATAGGAGTAAATTGAGTGAATATAATTGAAATAAACCAAAAAGATGAATTATTCCCAGAAGCACTTAGAATAATTCAAAATCCTCCTAAAAAAATATATTGCATAGGTAATATTAAACTTTTAAAAAATAAAAAAATATCAGTTGTAGGATCGAGAAAGTGTACCGCTTATGGAAAGTCAATAGCAGAAAGGCTATCAACAAAACTCAGCAATTCAGGCGTTTCTGTCGTCAGTGGACTTGCAAGGGGTATAGATAGTTGTGCACATAATGGTGCATTGAAGGAAGTAGGAAGTACGATTGCAGTATTGGCAACTGGCATAGATAGCTGTTATCCGGCATCTAATCAAGGTCTATATAATCAGATATCCAAAAAAGGACTTATTATTTCTGAAAATCCTCCGGGATATATTTGCCACCGATATGATTTTCCTAGACGAAATAGGATAATCAGTGGTCTTTCGGATGCTGTCGTTGTTGTTGAAGCACCATTAAGAAGCGGCGCATTGATTACAGCAGAATACGCGATGGAACAGGGTAAGGATTTGTTTGCGATTCCAGGTAATATCACCAGTTTCTTTAGTATAGGATGTAATCAGCTCATAAGGGAAGGTGCTAAAGCGGTTGCTGTGCTTGACGACATTCTAATAGATCTGAATATTGATATTAATAATGATGAGCTTAATCTTGATTTGGGAGATGATGAGTTTGCAGTGTATGATATAATTAGGAAACGAGGTGAATTATCAACAGAAGATTTGATGAAATTTACGGATTTTGAAATCCCTAAATTGGCAGGTATATTGACTGTATTGGAAATGAAGGGTGCAATAACAAACTCTATGGGCAAATTTTTTGTTGAATTTTCTAAAAAATAGTGCATAATCTATATATAATGATTAATGTAACATATGTAGGGGGATTTAATGGCCACAACTAGAAAAAATGCAAAAAAGAAAAAACTTGTTATTGTTGAGTCGCCATCTAAGGCAAAGACTATAGGTAAATATCTAGGCTCGACATACAAAGTAGTTGCTTCGGTAGGACATGTGAGAGATTTACCCAAGAGCAAACTCGGAGTCGATATTGAGGAGGATTTCGAACCTCAATACATTAATATTAGAGGAAAAGGTGATGTAATCAAAGAGTTAAAGAAAGAGAGCAAAAATGCTTCTCAGATTTTTCTTGCAACTGACCCGGACCGTGAAGGTGAAGCGATATCTTGGCATCTTGCATATATTTTGGGAATCCCACCTGAAGAGGTTCAGAGAATTGAATTTAATGAAATAACAAAGGATAAAATTAAAGATGCTATATCTAAACCTAGGGGGATCGATCAGGGATTAGTAGATGCACAACAGGCAAGGAGAGTCCTGGATAGACTTGTAGGTTATCAGATATCTCCATTATTATGGAAAAAGGTTCAAAAAGGTCTGAGTGCAGGCAGGGTGCAATCAGTTGCTCTTAAAATTCTATGCGATAGGGAAGCAGAGATTAAGAACTTTGTACCTCAGGAATATTGGACTGTGAGTGCGTTATTCAAAAAAGACAAGGAGTTCACTGCGAAACTCATTAAGAAAAATGGAAAAAAACTTACAATCGCAAATAAGGAAGAAAATGATCAAATTTTAAAGGACTTAAACAATTCTGAATTTACTGTTGCCAAAGTGGATAAGAAAAAAAGGTCCCAAAAGCCTTACGCGCCATTTACTACAAGTAGTCTGCAGCAGGATGCATCTGCAAAATTGGGATTTAACCCTAGAAAAACAATGATGATAGCCCAGCAGTTATACGAAGGCATCAACGTAAAGGGTCATGGAACTATGGGACTAGTAACATATATAAGGACGGATTCTGTTAGAATTTCATCAGAGGCTCGTGCCAATGCTAAAACTTTTATTATCAATACTATGGGTAAAGAGTATTATAATTCGAATTTCTATTCAAATAAGAAGAAAGACATTCAGGATGCTCATGAGGCAATAAGACCTACGGATATTAGGCTTCTTCCATCAGATGTTGAATCATCACTTTCGTCAGATCAATTTAAATTATACAATTTGATATGGAGAAGATTTATTGCGAGCCAAATGGCAGCTTCAGTTGCTGATTCCGTGGGAGCAGATATTAAATCAGGAGATTATTTGTTCCGTGCAACAGGATCAAGGATTATCTTTGATGGATTCAGAAAAATTTATCAAACTGGTGATGAAAAGAAGGATATGCTACTGCCTGAACTTCAGGAAGAAGAAAAACTAATTCCAAAATCAATTGAGGGAGAGCAAAACTATACACAGCCACCTAACAGATTTACAGAAGCTGGTCTCATTAAGGAATTGGAAGACAAAGATATAGGAAGACCTAGTACATATGCGCCAATAGTTGCAACATTAACGGATAGAAAGTATGTCAAAAGATCTAAGAAAACGTTGATACCAACTGAATTAGGAATGACTGTAACTGATTTATTAAAAGAATATTTCAAAGATATTCTTGATGTAGATTTCACTGCAAACATGGAGGATCAGCTTGATGATGTCGAAATGGGTTCGGTACAGTGGAAGGATGTTATTAGGAATTTCTATAAGGGGTTTGAAAAAGAACTTGAAATAGCAAATAAAGAGATTGAAAAAATAGAACAAAAGGTTGTATTGACGGATGAAGTCTGCGAGAAATGTGGAAGGCCAATGGCTCTAAAAAATGGCAGATTTGGAGAATTTCTAGCCTGTACAGGCTATCCGGAATGTAAAAATACAAAGGCGATAGTTAAAAAAATAGATGTAAAGTGTCCTAAATGTGGCATAGGAGACATTGTTGCAAGAAAGAGTAGAAGAGGGAAACTTTTCTATGGCTGTTCTGAGTATCCTGAGTGTGATCAGGTTTTCTGGTACAAGCCGACAAATAAAAAGTGTCCGCTTTGCGGCTCTCTTTTGTTGCAACACAAACTTAAGAATAGCACACTTTCATGCTCAAACAGTGAGTGCAAATATAAGGAATAAATCTATTGGATAGTATAAAGGAGAATATTGATGGAATTTAGAGGAACTACGATTTGTGCAGTAAGACGTGGTGAAAATGATATTGCAATTGGTGGTGATGGTCAGGTTACTATGGGTCAGACTGCCATAATGAAGAATACAGCAAAAAAAGTTAAGAAAATATATGGGAAAACAGTGTTGACGGGTTTCGCCGGATCGGTTGCTGATGCCTTTTCACTGACAGAGAAATTTGAAAAGAAATTAGAAGAGCATGGCGGCAATCTAAAAAGAGCTGCAGTAGATTTGGCTCAGCTTTGGCGTTCTGATAAGGGAATGCGAAGTCTTGAAGCTTTGATGATTGTAGTGGACAAAGAAGATATGCTTGTTATCTCCGGTAATGGGGAAGTTATAGCACCAGATGAGCCATTTGTAGCAATCGGTTCAGGCGGAAACTTTGCATACTCAGCTGCCAATGCTTTGTTCCACCATACAGATATGAAGGCAGATGAAATTGTGAAAGAATCATTGAAAATTGCTGCATCAATTTGTGTTTATACAAATGACAATATAACGGTAGAAACCCTATAATTTGAGGAGGATTATATGAGCATTAAGGAAATGACGCCCAAAGAAATAGTGGCTCAACTGGATAAATATATAATAGGTCAAGACGAGGCAAAGAAATCGGTAGCTGTTGCACTGAGAAACAGGTATAGGAGAAGCCTCTTGCCTAAGGAAATGAGGGATGAAATTTCTCCTAAAAACATTTTGATGATGGGGCCAACGGGAGTGGGTAAAACTGAAATTGCAAGAAGACTTGCAAAACTTATGGATGCTCCATTTGTTAAGGTTGAGGCAACGAAATTTACTGAGGTAGGATACGTAGGCAGAGATGTTGATTCCATGGTCAGAGATCTTGTTGAAGCAGCTATCAGGCAGGTTAAACAGAAAAAACTTTCTGACAAATACAAAGTAGCAGACACTATGGTTGAAGATATCCTTGTGGAAGCCATTGTACCATCAAAGAAATCAGGCCCTACATCTTCTAGCAATCATGGGCCATTGGATTTTATCATGAATAGTGGCGGATTTAAGAGCCAGAAGGCGCAATACGAGGAGCAGACGGCAGAAAGAGAGAAACAGAATGAACTTTCTGATGATCAAATTGTAATGGCAAGGGAGCAGGTTAGGCAGCAGCTTAGAGATGGACTACTGGAAGATCAGTACGTTGAAATCAAGGTTGACGATGTGCCAAAGGGCAACCAACTCGATATGAGCAATGAAGGCATGACGATAGCAATAGGCAATATCTTTGGTGACATGATGCCTAAACGTCAAAAGACAAGAAAGGTAAAAGTAAGTGAGGCTAGGAAGATCCTCAGGGAACAAGAGGCTCAGAAGCTAGTTGACATGGATCAGGTTACTGACGAAGCACTTGAGTCGGCTGAGCAAAATGGCATTATATTCATAGATGAAATTGACAAAATAGCTTCAGGGAGCAGCTTCAAGCAGGGGGCAGATGTTTCAAGAGAGGGTGTTCAAAGAGACATATTGCCGATAGTTGAAGGCAGTGTCATAAATACAAAATACGGCCCCGTTAAGACAGATCACATTCTGTTCATAGGTGCCGGTGCTTTCCATGTGTCTAAACCTACTGATTTAATCCCTGAACTGCAAGGACGTTTCCCTATAAGAGTTGAGTTAAAGAACCTTGACAAAAAAGATTTCTTAAAAATATTGACGGTACCTGAAAATGCAATAATCAAGCAAAACATTGCGCTTCTCGAGACTGAAGATATTAATTTGAGTTTTACAGATGATGCACTTGAAGAAATTGCATCTATGGCCTTTATTGCGAATGAACAAACAGAGAACATCGGGGCAAGACGCCTTTATACAATAATGGAAGCCTTACTTGAGGATATTTCATTCAATGTGCCTGATATAGAGGAGAAAGATATAGAAATAAATAGGGAATATGTTCTTGAAAAATTTAAAGAAAATATTTCAGATTTTGATGTTGATAAATATATTTTGTAGAAATGCTTGAAAATTCATTTAATAAATCCTTCAATGCCATTCTCGTGGCTGTTAATAGAAATAGTGACAATTACGAAGTAGAAAATTCAATGAATGAACTTGAAAGTCTTGTTGAATCTGCTAATGGTGTTGTAGTTGGGAAGATGATACAGAACCTTGATAAGATCAACACATCAACATACATAGGCAAGGGTAAGGTTGCTGAGCTTGCTGAATTTGTTGAAAATCTTGAGGTTGACACCGTTATATTTGATGACGAGCTTTCAGGTGTTCAAATAAGAAATTTGGAAGATCAAATAGGTACAAAGGTCATTGACAGAACAATACTCATTATGGATATTTTTGCTGCCAGGGCTAATTCCAAGGAAGGTAGATTACAGGTTGAACTTGCACAGCTTCAATATAGACTTCCTAGGCTTGTTGGATTTGGTAAATCTCTATCAAGACTTGGCGGAGGAATTGGAACAAGGGGGCCTGGAGAAAAGCAGATTGAAACAGACAGAAGACATATCAGAAGAAGGATCGATGATTTAAAGAAGGATCTCGCAGATATCCAAAAAACAAGGACACTTCATCGAAAGAAGCGTAAGAAATCAGGCATTCCCATAGTCGCTCTAGTTGGTTATACCAATGTGGGCAAATCTGCAATCATGAATTATATGATTGAAAACTTCGGCAAGGAAGATAAAAAGGTCGAAGAAGCGGACATGTTATTTGCCACACTAGATGCGAAACATAGACTGATTGAGTTAGATAATAGGCAGTTCATATTGGTTGATACTGTAGGATTTGTGAGCAAGCTATCACATAACCTCGTGGACGCTTTCAAGGGGACATTGCAGGAAGCCGAATATTCCGACCTGATCGTAAAAGTTGAAGATATTTCCCATGAGAGAACGGATTTTCAGCGAGAAATACTTAATAATGTTTTAGATGACTTGAAATTATCAGAAAAGAAATCCGTATTTGTCTACAACAAAATAGATAAGATTGACACTGAGCTTAAAGACACTGGCATTTTTGAACAAAATAATAATGATAAAGTCTTTGTTTCTGCAAAAACAGGATTAAACATGGGCAAACTTACAGATGCTATCGTTCAAAAAATCTTTGAAGATGAAAAAGAATTGAAACTTGTGCTACCCTTTGATAAGGGTGACCTTGCAAGCAAGCTATGTGATAATGCAAATGTTTTGGAAATAATTTATAAGGATGATGGGATCCATATGATTGCAAGGCTTAGCAAGAGAGAACAGGATTTGGTAAAAGATTATGTTGCTTTATAAGACGATAAACGGCGAAGCAACTGTTCAGCAGGTAATAAATAAATCGAAGTTTATAGCAAATGTTTATCCTGCGCAGAGCAGAGAAGAGGCTGAAGAGTTTTTTGATATAATCCGAAAAGAACATAGGCTTGCAACTCATAACGTTCCGGCCATGGTAATAGGCGATAAATTACAGTTGCAATGGGCCAGTGACGATGGAGAGCCGCAGGGTACATCAGGGCCACCCATTCTTCAATTGCTTGTAGGTGAGGGAATAACAAATGTTGCGGTAATGGTTACCCGATATTTTGGCGGCATCAAGCTTGGGACAGGAGGACTGGTAAGAGCTTACACATCGTCCGCTAAACTTGCGCTTGATGAAGCGGGTATTTGCGGAGTGGCTGAGATGGCAGTCTTATACATTGAAATCAGTTATTCGGATCACGCTAAAATTACAACTGTTTTGCCGGAATGGGATACGGAGATAATTTCAGAGCATTTTACAGATAAGGTAAGCTTGGAAATAAAAACAGATATTAGTAATTTGGAGAATTTAAAAACTAGATTGATAAACTTCACTTCAAATGGTATAGTTTTTTTAGGCCACGAAACAAGAAATGAAAAGATAAAACTAATTTAAATATAACTATTGTTTAGATTAATTGAAATTTAATATTATAATTTAGCTACACCAATGGTCCTATGTGCCGGCAGTGACGAGCCCCATAGCTACCGACTATCAATTATTTTTATTTAATTAGAAAGGACTGGTGTTGATGAAAGAAAAAGGGTTAAATTTTGAAGGTCGCAATTTTTTAAAGGAGATTCTACTAGACTGTTTGGGGTCATTTCTCTATGCAATTGGTATTTATTATTTCGCAAAACATGCTAATTTTGCTCCAGGAGGAATCTCGGGAGTAGCAATTATCATAAATCATTATTTTAAATATTTACCAATTGGTACCATTTCTTTAGTTCTCAATATTCCTATTATCGTTGGCTCATATCGTTATCTTGGAAAAGTTTATTTGCTAAGGACAGCTAGAACGCTTGTTATAAGTGCTTTCTTCCTGGATTTTGTTGCGCCTAAAATAGGAATGTATGATGGTATGCCATTGATGGCTGCAATATATGCGGGAGCTTTCGCTGGAGCTGGTTTAGCCATTATATACAATAATCAAACATGTACTGGTGGAACGGATCTTGTGATAATGTCTGCTCGTAAGGTTAAACCACATCTATCGATTGGACAAATTACAATTTTTATTGATGGAATGATAATTTTTGCCGGCTGGCTAGTATTTAAAAATATAGATGCTGTTTTGTTTGGATTCTTATTTACAGCAGTCGAGACTATGGTAATAGATCGCATAATGTTTGGATTTAACGCAGGTAAGATGGCTATGATTATCTCTGACTACAGTATCGATATTGCGAAGAGCATTTCGGATAATATCGACAGGAGTTCAACAAGGCTGCTAGCAAAGGGTTCATACACAGGCAACGACAAAGAGGTTCTAATCTGTGCCTGTAATAGGGCGCAGCAAGTTAGAATCAATCGTATTGTCAGAGAAATAGACCCAGATGCCTTTGTTATCATACTTGATTACAGTGAGGTACGTGGTTACGGATTTCAGCCATTTGATTAACCAGGAACAATATCGATATACGATTTTACAATTGAAACCATGGCGGTTTTTTGTTAAAATATAAGGGACAAAATATATTGGGGGCATATTATGGAACCAAAGTACAAAAGAGTGCTCTTAAAGATAAGCGGAGAAGCACTTGCTGGTGAAAGCAAATTCGGAATTGATAACTCCATGGTTAATAAGATTGCGAGAGAAGTCGCAAGAGTACATGAACTTGGAGTTGAAGTTGGAATAGTTGTTGGCGGAGGAAATTTTTGGCGTGGCAGGACAACCACCAAGATGGATCAGGCCACAGCAGACTATATGGGAATGCTGGCAACCGTGATGAATTCACTTGCGCTTCAGGAAGCTTTTCTTGCGATAGGTGTTAAGGCTAGAGTTCAGACTGCTATAGAGATGACGGAAATTGCCGAACCATATGCAAGGCGAAGAGCTATAAGTGAGCTTGAGCATAAGGAAATAGTTATATTTGGTGGAGGAACGGGAAGTCCATTTTTCTCTACTGATACAGCAGCTGCACTCAGAGCAGCTGAAATAGGGGCAGACATTATTTTGTTAGCCAAGAATATAGATGCTGTTTATTCTGACGACCCTAAGAGTAATCCTGATGCTGTGAAATACGATACTTTGTCCCATCGTGATTTGGTTGAAAAAGATCTTAAAGTCATGGATCAGACTGCAGCGACATTATGTAGGGATAACAAGATAGCAATACATGTATTTGCAATTTCTGAGGATGGAAACGTGCTGAAAGCTGTGCAAGGTGAACGCATAGGCACATTTATTTCTTAAGTATATTCTAAAAATATTAATATGCAGGAGGAAGAAAGATGAGTCATTCACATAAGACAATGGAAGAGAAGATAGGTAAAACTATAGATGTTTTAAGGTCGGATTTAAAAACTGTTAGAGCAGGAAGAGCGAATCCTGCTCTACTTGATAAAGTGATGGTTGACTACTATGGCTCACCCAGTCCTTTGAAAAATTTATCTAATATTTCAGTTCCTGATCCGAGAACGATTATGATAACGCCATTTGATCCTAAATCAATTGGAGATATCGAAAAAGCGATTAATCTGGCTGACCTAGGAATAGCGCCTGTTAATGATGGTAAGGTCGTGAGGCTTTCAATCCCACCTTTGACTGAGGAACGCAGGAAAGAACTTGTGAAAACTGTTAAAAAGATGGGTGAAGATTCAAAAATCGCAATTCGTAATTTGAGAAGAGAGGCAAATGATGCCTTAAAGAAGAGCGAAAAGAATGGAGAGATCTCAGAGGACGAATTTAAGTCTGATCTTGATAAGGTTCAAAAGAGTATAGATAAAGCAGTGAAAGACATAGATGATGTCATAGCTGAAAAAGAAAAAGATATTATGGAAGTTTAAAAAATATGGCTGCTCAGCAGCCATATTCCATTAATGAGAGAAGTTTGACAATATCAACTTTAAGGAAACGGACAGTTTGTATGGATAATTTAAATGAAGTGAACATGCCAGCACACGTTGCTATTATTATGGACGGCAATGGAAGATGGGCTAAGAAAAAAGGCCTACCACGCCTCGCAGGACATAATGCCGGAATGAAGGCTATGATTACAGCGACAAGGGCTGCATCAGATTGGGGCATCAAATATCTAACCGTTTATGCGTTCTCGACTGAAAATTGGAAGAGGAGTAATGAAGAGGTTAGCGGAATATTTAAACTCCTAGTCAAGTATGTGGAGAGCGAACTTAAAGAGCTTCACAGAAACAATGTTAAGGTAAATGCAATAGGTGATTTTGAAAAGATTCCAAAGCCGGCACTTGAAAAGCTCCTTGAGACACTTGAAACTACTAAGAATAACACCGGTTTAACCCTTAATATTGCGATTAACTATGGTAGCAGAGCTGAGATGATTAGAGCCGCTCGAAATCTGTTTGCTGATGCACTTAAGAAGACACATGATCTTTGTGATTCTGAAAATGTTATTTTTAGTCAATTATCATATGCAAAAATTAATTCTATGGTTGAGGATTTAATTACTGAAGATAATTTCTCTAAATATCTTTATACAGGAGATGAGACTGGAAACATCCCTGATCCAGATCTGATAATAAGAACTAGCGGAGAAGAGAGACTTTCGAATTTCTTGCTTTGGCAGGCTGCATACAGTGAGTTTGCATTTACACCTGTTTTGTGGCCCGACTTTACGCCCGAAGAGTTTTGGAGAATCATTGAAGAGTACGGTAACAGGAATAGACGTTTTGGAGGAAGATAGATTTGAAAACTAGGGTTATTTCGGGATTAATAATGGTCCCGCTATTGATATTAGTTTATTTAGGTGGATATTTTATTTTAGCTGCATCTATTATGGTAGGCATGCTAGGGGTTAAAGAATTTTATAATGGCTTTGAAAATGTGGGCATCAAACCTTGCCATTTGATTGGCAGAATAGCAGCTATGTCACTTGCTGTAATTGGTAGCTTGGTCCAAGAGAGAACTGATGTCATGATGCTGTGGCTGACGTTTTTTATAATAATCTCACTCATCTATATGTTTAAGATTGAAGAACGAGAAATGGCAGATTCGATGGCTACGATTATGGGCATCGTGTACGTTGTATTTTTTGCATATCATGTATATTTGGTTGATATTACAATGCACAAAATAGTCTGGATTATTTTTATCACTGCCTTTGGTTCAGATATTTTCGCGTATTTTACCGGATATTTTTTCGGGAAGCACAAGCTAGCACCCGTCCTCAGCCCAAAGAAGACAATAGAAGGAGCAATTGGCGGTGTAGTAGGCAGTGCACTTTGTTCAACGATTTTTGGATTATTGGTTATGCCAGACATGTTGATTCATTGCATAATTCTGGGGATAATATGCAGCCCTATTTCTATGGCAGGAGATTTGACAGCATCTGCGTTCAAGCGAAAGATGGGTATCAAGGATTATGGCAATTTAATCCCTGGACACGGCGGAATAATGGATAGATTCGATAGTGTGCTTTTCGTTGCACCTGTAGTTTTTTACTACGTGTACTTTATAATGCAATAATCAAATTATGCAATTGTTAATCATAGCTTTCAATTATTCAACTATGCAGAATTACTAGGATTCAGCAATTAAAGAAGAGTATAAAATTTATAATGAAAAATTTATAGATTAAGGGTATAGGTGGTTATAAGTGAAGAAAATTTCAATTCTTGGCTCAACAGGTTCTATAGGGCGTCATGCTCTCGACATTATCAATGGTGATGAAATAGAAGTCGCTGCACTTGCGTGCGGCAGAAACATTGAACTTCTATCTGAGCAGATTGAGCATTTTAATCCGAAGTTGGTTTCTGTTGAGAGAGAGGAAGATGCTAAGCCTCTATCAACAAAATACTCTAGTATCGATGTGTTGTGGGGAGAAGATGGGCTAAATGCCGTAGCGGAGTGTGATGCTGATCTATTGCTCAATGGAATAATGGGAATGGTCGGACTTGAACCAACGTATAAGGCGATCTTATCGGGCAAAGACATTGCCCTTGCAAATAAGGAGACTCTAGTTGCTGGCGGTAAAATTATTATGGAAGCCGCTCGAAATCAGGGTATTGAGATTCTTCCTGTAGACAGTGAGCACAGCGCGATATATCAATGTCTTAATACATATAGGGACCCAAACACCTCAGAGAATGTGATAAGAAGGATAATTCTAACTGCATCAGGGGGACCGTTTAGAGGGTATAGCATTGAGCAATTACAAAATGTAACCCTTCAGGATGCTCTTAATCATCCAAACTGGTCAATGGGAAAGAAGATAACGGTAGACTCTGCAACCATGATGAACAAGGGGCTAGAGGTTATTGAAGCCAAATGGCTCTTTGACGTTGATCTATACAAAATAGATGTCCACGTACATCCTCAAAGTATTATTCATTCAGCGGTTGAATTTATCGACGGATCGATAATCGCTCAAATGGGAATGCCTGATATGAGGGTGCCAATATCATATGCAATTAACTATGGCGAGCGAAAGAATATTATATCTGTAAGCGATGGCAACTCGGAACTTGGAGCTAAAAGCATGAAATTTACAGACCTATTTGAAATAGGAAATTTGACCTTGGAAAAGCCAGATATGTCGACCTTTAAGTGTTTGGCATTTGCTTACGCGGCACTAGAAGAAGGCAAGAGCTATCCTGCGGTATTAAACTCAGCCAATGAGGCCCTTGTTGATTTATTCTTAAAAGAAAAGATTAAATTCATAGATATACAAAATAATTTAGAATCGTTTTTAGAAAAACATCAACCTGTAGAACTAAAGTCAATTGATGAAATTAAAGAAATGGACAGAGAAGTAAAGGAAAAAATTAGGAGAGGACTATGGTAGCAATCTATGCTATATTACTTTTTTTAATGATGATAATACCTCATGAATTTGGACATTTTGCCGTTGCAAAGGCTGTTGGAGTCCAGGTTAATGAGTTTTCAATAGGCATGGGACCTAAACTTTGGAATAAACAAAAAGGCGAGACGCTGTATTCTGTTAGACTTCTACCAATTGGTGGCTTTTGTGCCATGGAGGGCGAGAATGAAGAGAGTGATAACCCTAAGGCTTTCAATAATAAATCCCCTCTTTCAAAAATTGCCGTACTCATAGCAGGTGCAATGATGAATATAATCACTGCATGGCTTATACTTGTAATATTAGCATTTTCATATGGCACTGCTTCTACTACAATAGATAACGTCAAAATTGATAGTCCAGCCGATAAAGCAGGTGTTTTGTCGGGAGATCAAATCATATCAATCAATGGCGAGAAGACCAATAATTGGAATAAGGTTGTCGAAGAAATTAAGTCTTCAGATGACAAATTGTCTGTCGAAGTTTTGCGTGAAAACAAAAAGCATCAATTTGAAATTCAACCGGAGAAACTTGAGGGGCAAAATATAATAGGTATATCGAGCCGGCTAACAAGAGATCCTGGTAAAGCGATTGAAGGCGGAACCATTGCCACATACGATATGGGCAAGTCTATGTTGGTTGCTTTTAAAGGCCTGATTACTGGAGGCATTTCAACAAAGGATATTGCAGGTCCCGTAGGCATGGTATCTATGGTTGGTCAAACAAGCAAACTGGGAATACAATATGTGGCTGCCTTTGTTGCACTGGTGAGCATGAACCTAGCTATTATCAATCTTTTACCGCTACCAGCACTTGACGGAGGAAGAATTCTTTTCGTGTTTATCAGATCAATTACAGGCAAGATGATAAGCGATAGAACAGAAGGAATAATCCACGCCGTTGGTATGGGACTTTTGCTAATCCTGGCAGTAATCGTAACAATAAATGATGTAGGTAAACTGATATGAGCAGTAAGAAAGTCGTAAAAATAGGAGATGTCTTAATAGGTGGTGGAAATCCGATTGCGATACAGTCGATGACAAATGTGAACCCGTTGGATGAATCCGCGTTGACAAAACAGATTGAAGAGCTAAGCAATGAAGGCTGTCAAATAATTCGACTTGCCGTACCTAGCATGGAGGCAGCTGAAATTTTTGGAAGAATCAAAAGAAAACTCGATATTCCGATGGTTGCCGATATACATTTTGATTATAGACTGGCAATTGAAGCTATCAGCCAGGGTGCAGATAAGATAAGAATTAATCCTGGGAATATAGGCTCAAAAGAAAATTTAGAAAAAGTCGTAAACGCAGCTCGAAAAAGACAAATTCCTATTAGGGTTGGAGTAAACTCGGGATCTCTGGAAAAAGATATAATTGCAAAGAGAGGCTGTGTAGATGCAGAAGGGCTAGCAGAAAGTGCCCTTCGGAATCTAAAACTTATAGAGGACATGGGGTACGACAATTTGGTTGTATCGCTTAAATCATCCGATGTTAGGATGAACTATGAAGCTCATAAGCTCGTAGCCAAGATGACAGATCATCCAATACACATAGGCATCACGGAAGCCGGAACAGTTAAATCGGGCAAACTTAAGTCTGCAGTAGGGCTTGGTTCCCTTATTTTGGCCGGAGTTGGTGATACAATGAGGGTATCGCTTACGGCAGATCCAATAGAAGAAGTCCGTTTTGCGAAAGATATTTTGTACTCGATAGGATTGAGGCAGGATAGAGTGAATCTAGTTTCGTGCCCAACTTGTGGCAGAACCAAAATAAATCTAGAGAAGCTTGCAAAAGATGTGGAATATGCGCTTGAGAAAGAGGGAATCAAGGATTCGATAACCGTTGCTGTAATGGGTTGCGTTGTGAATGGCCCGGGAGAAGCAAAGGAAGCAGATTACGGCCTTGCAGGCGGTGATGGTAAAGGAATTATTTTTTCCAAGGGCGAGATAATCAAAGTTGTTGAAGAAGAACATTTGCTTGATGAACTTTTAAAAGTAATAAAAAAAGATCGAGAATTAGCTGAATAGTAGTTTAAGTGAATTTTGTGAGAAGATGAGAATATGATTGAGATAATTGAAAAATCAATAAATTACGATGAGCTTGGCAATTCCTCCAGCGATAGATATACATACAAATTGGTTTCAGCAAACTTTATGGAGTCAGAATCAATTCTTTCTTTAAAGCTTGAAACAAATTTTGTGATGGATTATTTTTCTTTGGAGAGGATAAAACTAAATTTAATGAATGTTGTACCCAGTCTTGATGATGTAAAGATTTCATTCAAGTACAAAGATATGGTGCAAACTAAAAAGGAAATAATCTCTACTATCCTTAAAAATCTCAAGGATAGTCCGCATGAACGATCGCCTTGGATCAATGCAATAAGAGCCGATAAGTTTACTATTGAAGAGGGTACGTTAAAAATAAACTCTTGTGGAATAAATGCAACTGAGAATCTAAACCAGAAAACCGCAAATGTTTTGCATAATGCGATGAAAAAACGATTCGGGATGGATTTGGATGTTTTGTTTGTGCATGACAGAGAAGAATACGAAAAAATAAAACAGCGAAAATTGAAGCAAGAATTAGAAGAAATAAAACAAGCAGAGAAGTATTTGCAGTATAACAGCCGTTCTGATGATTCTTCAAAAAGTAAAGCAAATAATAAAAAAGATACTGGATTCAAAAAGAAAAAATCAAAATCTAGAAAAAAGAAAAATGATGTTTACGGATATGCAGAGATTGGCGATCCTATTAACATCTGTGATATACATCCAGAACTTAATAATGTAACCGTAAGAGGGATGATTTTTAGGGCTGAGCATAAAGAACTCAACACCGGTAAGATACTTTTTACAATTTATATCAATGATAATACCTCAAGCACTTTAATTAAAATTTTTACAGAAAAGAAAGATCTAAAGGAATTAACTCAAAAACTTTCTAAGGGCAAAAATATAGTCGTTACAGGTAATGCGGCATACGATAAATTTGAATCTGAAACTGTAATTATAGCCAGGGGTGTGAAATCAGAACCAAATAAATTCAGAGAAGATGATTATAATGGGAAAAAGAGGGTTGAACTCCATGCACACACAAAGATGAGTGCTATGGATGGACTTATAGATGTCAAGGAACTCGTTGGAAGAAGTGCGAGATGGGGACATGAAGCAGTTGCAATTACAGATCATGGCGTAGTTCAAAGTTTCCCAGATGGTGCAAAAATAGCTAATGAGCTATCAAAAGATGGAAAAGAAATCAAGGTTATATATGGACTTGAAGGTTATGTTTTTGATGATGGCGACATGGAATCTAAAGATGGTGAGATTGATTATAAGTCAAAACCAACAAACCATATTATTTTGCTTGCGAAGAACCAAGAGGGCCTAAAAAATATATACAAACTTGTAAGTCTTTCACATCTAAAATATTTTTATAAGAAGCCAAGATTACCAAAGTCTATTATTACAAAATATCGTGATGGAATAATAATTGGTTCTGCATGCGAAGCCGGAGAGATTTATAGGGCCATAGTTTCTGGCAAATCGGACGATGAAATTAAAAAAATAGCATCGTTTTATGATTATCTTGAAATCCAGCCAGTTATAAATAACAGGTTTATGGTTGAGGCAGGTATTGTAGACTCAAATGATGACTTAAGAAACTTTAATTTGAAGGTTCTTGAAATTGGCGATGCCTTAGGTAAGCCAGTTGTTGCAACGACAGATGCTCACTATGATGAACCTGAGTCAGCGATATATAGAAATATTCTGATGGCAGGCATGGGATATAAGGATGCTGAACGAGGACAGGGTCTTTATATGAGAACGACAGAAGAAATGCTTGACGAATTTTCGTATCTTGGCGATAGAGCAAAGGAGGTAGTCATTGACAATTCCCTGATGATTGCCGACTCCATTGAAAAACTAAGACCTGTTCCACAGGGCAAATTTCCACCTAAAATTCAAGGATCGGATGAAACCCTAAGAAAAAGCTGTTTAGAAAAAGCACATAAAATATATGGCAATCCGTTACCAGAAAAAATATCTGAAAGACTGAACAAAGAATTAGATTCAATTATTTCAAATGGTTATGCGGTTATGTATGTAGCTGCACAGATGCTTGTGAAGAAATCGCTAGAGGATGGGTATCTTGTAGGTTCAAGAGGCTCCGTTGGAAGTTCATTTGCAGCGACAATGGCTGGAATCACAGAAGTAAATCCACTAGAGCCACACTATATTTGTCCAAAATGTAAGCACCTTGAATGGGGTGATATGAGTAAATACGATTGTGGAATCGATATGCCTGAAAAGATTTGTCCTGATTGTGGGACTGTGATGAACAGGGATGGATTTACAATCCCATTTGCTACATTCTTAGGCTTTGATGGCGACAAGGAACCAGATATAGATCTGAATTTTGCAGGCGAATACCAGGCGAAGGCCCATAAGTATGTGGGTGAAATTTTCGGCGAAAAGAATGTATTTAAAGCGGGAACAGTTGGTACAATAGCCGATAAAACTGCATATGGATATGTAAAAAAATTCTTTGAAGAAACGCAGTGGAATGCAAATAAGTATGAGATCGACAGGCTTACCAGATGTTGCACGGGAGTAAGAAAGACGACTGGACAGCATCCGGGCGGTATTATCATTGTACCTGATGGACATGAAATATACGAATTTTGCCCTGTACAGCATCCAGCCAATGATAGCAAAACAGATATAATCACTACTCACTTTGATTACCACAAAATAGACGAGAACCTTTTGAAACTTGACATACTTGGTCATACAATCCCGTCAATGATAAAGCATCTTTACGATATGACTGGTGTTGACCCGACTAAAATACCACTTAATGATCCAAAGGTAATGAAGCTATTTCTTGGGCCTGAATCACTAGATATAAAGGATGAAGACTACGAGGGCAAACATGGCACATATGGGATACCAGAATTTGGCACAAAATTCGTAAGAGAGATGCTTGATGACACAAAGCCAGATAAATTCGCAGACCTTGTGAGAATTTCGGGATTTTCCCACGGTTCAGATGTATGGCTTAATAATGCTAAAGATTATATAAAATCAGGTGTTGCAACAATGAGGGAGGTTATTTCAACAAGAGATGACATCATGAACTACCTGATTTTAAAAAAGATAGATAATAAAAAAGCCTTCGAAATCATGGAGAAGGTACGTAAGAATAGAGACTTAACTGAAGATGATTTAAAAACAATGTTTGATCATGGCGTACCGCAGTGGTATGTAGATTCTTGCATTAAAATAAAATACATGTTCCCAAGGGCACACGCCGTTGCTTATGTAATGATGTCTATGCGTATGGCTTGGTACAAAGTATATTATCCAAAGGAATTTTATGCAGCCTATTTCAGCAGCGTTGTGGAAGACTTTGAGACGGCAACTATTTTGCAGGGTAAAGATGCAATAAGCAATTACTGCGATATGATATATCAAAAAGGCAAGGATGCTACAGATAAAGAAAAAAATAAAGTTACCGTATTTGAAGTCGCATTGGAAATGCTTGCTAGAGGATTTGAGTTTGCAACGCCTATACTTGGCATTTCTCAGCCTACAAGATATTTAGTTCACGACGGAAAGGTCTTGATTCCATATGCTGCTGTAAATGGAATGGGGGAGAACGCTGCAAATAATTTCTGGCAAGAACAGGAGAATGAACCTTATAGCAGTATCGTAGATGCAACAAAACGTGCAAAATTAACGAAGGTTGCGGTAGAGGAACTGAAGAATCTAGGTGTATTTGATGGATTATCAGAAACAGATCAATTCTGCTTTTTCTAGATTTCTAGTAATTCTGTGGATTCTAGGTTGTTTTGATATTGTAATTGAATAGTAGATAATGTATAATTAATTAAATAACTTGAGAGAGGTGGTTTTCATGGTTAAATTAATCGTAGGTCATAAGGGTTCTGGTAAGACCAAACAAATGATAGAGTTAGCTAACGATACTGTTGATAATAGTAAGGGAAGTGTAATCTTTATAAATAAGAATTCTCGACTTATGTATGATCTTAAATATAGTATCAGGGTTGTGTGTATGGAAGATTTTGAGCATATAACCAATAGCGATGAATATATCGGATTTATATACGGAATCATAAGTTCTGACCACGATATTGAGACAATATTTATTGATAGTATTTTGAAACACGCAGATTTCTCGCTGGGAGATCTTCCAGAGTTCTTGACAAGACTCAAAAATATTTCTAAAAATTATGGAATGAATTTTGTTGTGAGTCTTTCTGCTGACAAGGAAGAAATGATAGGTGTTGATTTCTCAGATTATGAGATCTTGAACTAATAAAAACGAGAGGCATCTGCCTCTCTATTTTATTTTTTTGTGAAAATACTAGAAAAATCAATAATGAAAACATGAAGAATTGCATATGAATAGTTAAAACTTCGATAGTAAAATATAATTATTAGGAGAGATATTGTGAAAATTACATTAAAAGATGTTAGCAAGACATTTGATAATCATACTCCCAAACCCATAGGATCACATAAGTATTTTTCTGTACTCATACCCTTTATTGAAAAGGATGGAGAACTATATATTTTGTATGAAGTTAGATCAAGCAGACTAAAACATCAGCCGGGAGAGGTTTGTTTTCCAGGCGGCCGTGTTGAAATCGGAGAGGGACCGATGGGTGCTGCAATCAGGGAAACATCTGAAGAACTCGGGCTTCCTATCGATAGGATTCATATAATCGGCAGGGGAGATATTGTATATGGATATGCCAATTATACGCTTTTCAGCTATATTGGAATGATAGATTATGAAGATTATCAGCATATGCAGATTTCAAAAGATGAAGTTGAAAGGGTGTTTTTGGTCAAGCTATCTGATCTTATCAAGAATCCTCCTGAGATATTTTGGGAAAATATAAGTGCATCTATAGAGGAGGATTTTCCCTATAAGGAAGAACTTCAAGTAAATGAGAGGAACCCTTGGAAGGGTGCGAAGTGGTCTATCCCGGTTTATTCACAATTTTCTGGAGAGGAAGCTATTTTGTGGGGACTTACAGCTAAAATAACTGCGGCCACTGTTACAACTCTTGTTGAAAACTTGACATAATTGATAGACAATTTTTACAATCTGGTGTAGAATACTAATTAGAAAAGTTAATAAAGATAACTTAATTTAGGAGGAATTTATTATGAAAAAAGCATTGACGGTGGCACTTTGCCTATGCTTGGCATTTACTGCTTTCGCTTGTGGAAGCAAAGATGACAGTAGCAAAAGCGAAGATAACACCTATGAGATTGCAATGATCACTGACGTTGGAACGATTGACGATAAGTCTTTCAACCAGGGTACTTGGGAAGGCGTTAAAGAATGGGCTGAGAAGAACGATGTTACATACAAGTATTACCAGCCTGCAGAGGATTCCAACAAGGCAAGAATGGAGCAGATTGACCTAGCTGTTAAGGCAGGCGCTAAAGTTATAGCAACTCCAGGATTCTTGTTCCAGGAGCCAATTTTCCAGGCACAGTCTAAATATCCTGATGTTAAATTCATATTTATCGACGGTGCTCCAGCAGAAACACCTGAATCAGAACCTGAAATTAAGGATAATACTGTATCAATTGTATATGCTGAAGAACAGGCAGGATACCTTGCTGGATATGCTGCTGTAAAGGAAGGCAATACTAAACTAGGATTCATGGGTGGTATGGCAGTACCTGCAGTAGTTAGATACGGATACGGATTTGTAAAGGGTGCAAACGATGCTGCAGCTGAAGATAACAAGAATGTATCAATCAAATACAACTACACTGGAGACTTCAAAGCATCACCTGATATCAAGGCAAAAGCCGCAGGTTGGTATGCTGATGGCACAGAAGTTATATTCTCTTGCGGAGGAGCTATATTCGATTCAATCTCATCTGCTGCTGAAGAAAGCGATGGGAAGGTAATCGGAGTTGACGTTGACCAGAGCTCACAGTCAAAGACAGTTATTACTTCTGCTATGAAGCTTCTTAAAGAATCTGTAAAGGACCAACTTGATGCTTATAAGAAAGATGAATTCAAGGGTGGACAGCCTCTAGTTCTTGGTGCTAAGGAAGAAAGAGTTGGACTACCTATGAAGACTTCTCAGTTCAAGAAATTCAAGAAGGACGATTACAAGAAAATTTATGATAAACTAGCTGAAGGCGGAATTGAAATTCCTAACGACCAGGATACTCAGGAAGCTGATCTTGCTTCTAAGGTACCAAATGTTAGCCTAATGATAATCAAATAGTTATTTTATAAATTTAAACAAATAAGCAATTAAGAATGCCTCGCAGCGAGATGTTTGTTAATTCACAATAATACAAACCTAGACTGCGGGGCATTTCTGTATTTTCCTCATAGAAATTATCAAAATTAGCGAAATAAACAACAGGAAATTCCTCGTAAAATATAAAATATGGTATAGATTTTTAAATGAATTTTAGATATGATTATAGGGACAGTCAAAAAGAGATTTGGAGGTTAAACCATGTATGATATTTTAATTATTGGAGCAGGTCCCGCAGGCATGACGGCTGCAATTTACGGACAGAGGGGCGGAAAGAAGACTATAGTTTTTGACAAACTAAGCTATGGCGGGCAGGTTATAAACACTGCTGAAGTTGCAAATTACCCTGGGATACCAAATATGACGGGACTGGATTTTGCAGATAAAACATACAACCAGATGAAGGACCTGGGTGCAGAAATGAGCTATGAGGAAATTTTCGAGATAAGGGATGCAGACAAGCCAATTAAGACTGTTATAACAACATCGGGTAAGGAATATCAATGTAAAGCGATAATCATCGCAACAGGATCTTCTCCAAGGCCTCTTGGCGTAGAAAATGAAGATCGTTTCAGGGGTGCAGGCATAAGCTACTGTGCGACGTGCGACGGTGCATTTTTTAGGGACAAAACAGTTGCAGTCTGTGGCGGAGGCAATACAGCACTTGAAGATGCTGAGGTTTTGAGTGATATCGCTGAGAAGGTATATCTTGTTCACAGAAGAGATGAATTCAGAGCAGATGCTACAAATGTTAAGAGAGTGAAGAGCAAGAAGAACGTAGAATTAGTTTTGGATTCAGTCGTTACCGCTATAAAAGGAGAAAGATTTATCCAAGGCATAGAGGTGGAAAATAAGAAAACAGGCGAGAAGAGAGAACTTAAGATCGACGGCTTGTTCGTTGCGATTGGTCAGATGCCAGAGAATGATATTTTTAAGGATGTTGTTAAACTTAACAAAGCAGGCTACGTTGAGGCAAGCGAGGACTGCTTAACCGGTACTGACGGTATTTTTGCTGCGGGCGATTGCAGAGCAAAGAAGGTAAGACAGATTACAACTGCTGTATCTGACGGAGCGATTGCGGCACTTGCTGCCATTGAGCATATTAACAAAACAGAATATTAAAATTGTAGGAATTTTAGGAAGGATATTAGTGAATGAGCGTTTTATCAATAAAAAACTATAGCAAGTATTATGATGATTTTAAAGCAGTTGATGACCTGAGCCTTGAAATAAATCAGGGAGAAATCTGTGCCTTTATAGGACATAATGGAGCAGGAAAAACGACGACCTTGAAAGCATGTGCAGGTATACTGAATTTTGGTAGGGGAGAAATTTTAATTAATGGAATGAGCATCAAGGATAATCCTCTTGAATGCAAGAAAATTATGGCATACCTTCCAGATAACCCTGATTTGTATGAGGTGCTTACAGGAATAAAATATCTAAATTTTGTTTCTGATGTTTACGGTGTCAATTCTGAGGATAGAAAGACGAGAATCAAAAACCTTGCTAATTTACTTGGTATATATGATAATTTGGCACAGCCGATAAGCACGTATTCGCACGGTATGAAGCAGAAACTAGCTATTATCTCGGCGCTTGTTCACAAGCCAAAACTTTTGATGATGGACGAACCCTTTGTTGGCCTTGATCCAACTGCAACTCACCATCTAAAAAATTTCATGAAAGATTTATGCAGCGAGGGTAGTGCGATATTTTTCTCAACCCACGTTCTTGAAGTAGCCGAAAAACTGTGTGATAAGGTCGCAATCATCAAGAAAGGAAAACTTGTAGCATCAGGCACGATGGAAGAGGTTAAGGGAAAGACCTCTCTTGAAGATGTATTCCTTGAACTGGATGCCCAGTCAGAGGAGGTCGTGAATGATTAGGCTACTTGTACGGATAAGAATAAAACTGATTCTATCGTCGCTATTTGGAAAGAAAAAGAAAACCGGTGGAATTGTACTCACTATTTTCGGCCTCGTAATGTATTTATTATTTATAAATGCAATAACAGCATCTACCGTGGGTCTAGCAGCGGTGACTTTAAAAGAATCTCACCAGGAATGGCTTATAATTAGCCTGGCTATGGGGGTAGCATTCTTTCTATGCTTTCTTGGAAGCGTATTCATGGCTCAACAGCAAATTTATGAGTCGAAAGATAATGAGATTCTGATGTCAATGCCGATAAAACCTGGGCAGATAGTACTTTCTCGAATTTTTGCCATAGCATTCTTTAATCTGATATATGCACTCCCGTTCTATACGGGAACTGTAATAGGGCACTCACTTGCGCTTGGCTCTATCAAAGTAATACCAATCATTATTTTGCTACTTAACTATATCGCAATGGTTGTATTTGTTACAATGTTCACGTCATTACTTGCATGGGGCGTAAGTATTATACTGTCAAAAATAAAAAACAAAACCATAATATCCACAATTCTGTATCTAATATTTTTTGCAATTTATTTCTATTCGATATTTAACCTAGAAAACGTCGGAGATGCGATTAAAAAGCACGCTGATAAAATTTCAAGTGGAATTATGACTTTCGCAAGACCGCTATACTATATGGGGGAATCTTTCACACAACAAAATATTTTGTATGCAGCGATATTCATTGCAACCGTGCTAATACCTGCATTTCTCATATACCTCGTAATCAAAAAATCGTTCTTTAAAATACTCTTACATGAAAATAAAACAAAGAAGATTATATACAAGGGTGGAGATTATAATAGCAGGCCAGTTTTCGTGGCACTATTGCATAAAGAGGTTGCAAGATTTCTAAAAACACCTATGTATTTCATGTCATACGGAACATCGATATTTTTTGTCGCTATGATGCTTGTATATCTATTCCTCAAAAAAGATAAACTCGAAGATGTTGTGAACGTCCTATCGGTATACGGGGTGTCGAGCACCAAGGCTATACCAGCAATTTTCTCAATGCTCATATACCAGTTTGTATCAAGTGGCGCCTTGCTTACATCGGCGTCAATCAATATGGAAGGAAAAAACATCTGGATTATTAAGAGTTTGCCGATCCGCACAATTGACATACTGCTTGCAAAGGGACTTGTGCCGGTTGTGACATTGCTGCCGGTTTTTGAAATAGAATCAATACTATTTATCTTATTATTTAACATCAAAGGTGCGGGACTTATCATGATGCTGCTTATGCCTGTATTCACGATGATATTTTTCAGTATGTTTGGAATATATATCAATCTGAAACACTTTAAGCTTGATTGGATAAGTGAGAATGAAGCATTTAAAAGGGCTGGAGGTCCAACGATAGCATCCTTCTCGAGCTTCGGAATTACAGCCTTTTTTCTAATCCTATACTTCTTAATCTTTGGAAGTTTTATGGGATTCTTTGCATACATGTGGTTCATGCTCGCCTCACTTGCAATCGGTTCTCTTATAATTTATTCGATGCTCAAAAATAATGCAGATGAGCTTTTATTAAAGGTTAATTAAAATGATTACGGAAAAAGATTTATACGCAAAACTTAAAGAGCTTGGGATTGATGATTACACTGTCAAAGAACATCCACCCCTGTTTTCTGTGGAAGATGTAATAGCAAATGATTGCATGATGCCAGGGCTTAATTTTAAAAACCTTCTCATCAAAGACAAAAAGGCCGACACATACTATCTAGTAATCCTTGAAGATAGCCGCAAGATGGAAAATAAATATTTTAAAGAATTCACAGGTTGGGGGAAGATAAGGTTTGCTCATCCCGAAGAGTTGTACGAAAAAATGGGATTAAAGCCTGGCTCTGTCAGCCCCTATGGACTTCTAAATAACGACGAGCACGACATAATTATCGTAGTTGATCACGCGATTTCAGAGGCTGATGAGGATGAATTAATAAACTTTCACCCGAACAGAAACACCGCGACATTAACGGTAAAGAAACACCAATTTGTTAAATATCTTGAAAGCTTAGGCAACAAAATAATATGGGAGCCGTGAAAACGGCTCCCTTTATATATATAAGATTATAATCTAATTCTATTTGCCACCTCTCGCAAGATAACTAAGCGGGATAGATTTACAGAATATCAATCCAATTCTGCCTTGAGTGAAGTATCATATGAATCATTATCGTATTGCTCTCTTATTTTTTTCATGGAATCTTCGAAGGTTAAGGTGCAATCGTTTTTGAAATCAGATTCACTCTGTTCGAGTAGTTGATATAGTTCATGTTTTTTCATAATTATCACCAAAGATTTAGAAGATGTTGCATCAGAAGGCTGACAGCTGTTATTGAAATCCAGCAGCAAAAACCCATAAACAGCGGCTTAACACCTGTCTTTATAAGCTTCACTATGTCTGTTGAAAGACCTATGGCAGCCATTGCAAGAATGATAAAGAACTTGCTTATGAACTTCATAGGCTCAAATACCTCTGGAGACACACCTTGAGAGGTCGCAATCGTGGTAATAACCGACGCCAAAATAAAATACAATATGAACATTGGAAAGAGTTTCAGAATTGAAACTTTTTTTATTTCCTTGCCTTTCAGAGTTTCCTGTCTTTCGATTTCTTCTTCATCTTTCTTAGTCTGAAGAAAGGCGAGTACAAGCGTAATAGGTATAATAGCAAGTGTTCTGGTAAGCTTAACAGTTACAGCCTTGTCAAGAGTTTGCGTTCCTAGATTATGCATTGCGTCCCATGTGGATGCGGTAGCGGTTACCGAAGAGGTATCGTTTACTGCAGTGCCCGAAAAAATACCGAAGGCATCGCCAGCTGTTGTATCAAAATTAAGGGCGTTGCCAAGCATTGGAAATATTAGAGCTGCCACCACGTTGAAAAAGAATATTATAGATATTGCCTGTGCAATCTCTTCATCTTCTGCTTCGATTACTGGAGCAGTTGCAGCGACTGCCGAACCTCCACATATGGACGAACCGACACCTATCATCGTAGCGATTTTGCCGTTAGTGCCCAATATTTTGTGCAAGCAAAATGCAACAATTAGAGAAGTTGCGATTGTCGATACAATTATAGGTAGGGATTGCTTTCCTGTCTCAACAATTACACCTAGGTTGAGGCCAAAGCCGAGGAAGATAACCGCCCAATGAAGAATTTTCTTTGAGGTAAATGTGATCCCTGACTTTGTTAATTCTCTTTTTTTGTAAAAAACAGTGATTATCATGCCGATGAGTATGGCAATGACTGGCCCGCCAACGACGGGGAAGATATGACCGAGAAAATAACTTGGAATTGCAATCGCTAAGCAGAATAAAAATCCCGGTAAAATATTTTTAAAATTATTAGTAAATGTGTTCATGTGGACAATTATACACCTTTTTCGGGTGGAAAAAAAGATGAAAAAATTATATACTTTATATAAAGTAAAAAGTTAAAATTAGAGAAAAAGTTTGATTAAAACTTAAATATAATGCGATTATTAGGATGGATGAGGAGGTAGTTAAGGAATGAATAGAACCAAAATAATATGCACACTAGGTCCGGCTTCAGAATCAGCTGAGATTATAGAAAAACTATTCATGTTTGGGATGAATGTTGGCAGAATAAATTTCTCGCACGGTACACATGAGGAGCATAGAAAAAAGATTGAAACTTTTCGAGAAGTTAGAGATAAACTTGGCATAGCGGCTGCTGTTTTGCTTGACACAAAGGGGCCAGAAATAAGGATCGGTAAGATTGCAGGAGGTAAAGCATATCTTGAAAAGGGCAATAATTTCGTGCTGACAATTGACGAAGTTATTGGTGACGATAAAAAAGCTTATGTCAAATACGGTGATTTCACAAGTGACGTTAGCGAGGGGACAACCATTCTGCTTGATGACGGCAAAATAGTGATGCGAGCCGATAAGGTGACTCAGAGAGAAGTATTTTGTACCGTTTTGGTTGGTGGATTTATAAGCGACAATAAGGGGATAAATTTGCCTAATACGGTTCTGTCAATGGATTATCTGAGCCCTGTTGATAAGCAGGACCTAAAATTCGGCGTTGAGATGGATGTCGACTACATTGCAGCATCGTTTGTGAGAAGCAAGGAGGACATCTTGAAGCTAAGGGGCTTTGTCGATGAATTGGGTGGAAAAGATATCAAGATTATTGCAAAGATAGAGAATAAACAGGGTCTCAAAAACTTCAGTGAAATTCTCAAAGTTGCCGACGGGATAATGGTTGCAAGGGGAGACATGGGTGTTGAGATGCCTTACGAGAGGCTGCCGGGCATTCAGAAGAAAATCATTTCAAGGTGTCTGGAACTTGGCAAAATAGCTATCACAGCAACGCAGATGCTCGAATCCATGATTGTAAATCCTACACCTACCAGGGCTGAAACCTCAGACGTAGCGAATGCGGTGTTTGATGGCAGTAGTGCTGTGATGCTTTCAGGTGAAACGGCGGCAGGACAATATCCTGTTGAAGCATGTGCATCTATGAGGAAGATTGCAAACCAAGCAGAAGAGGATCTTTTGGCTGCTGAAATCACAGGATCAAGGGCAGTTAGGAACTATTCGATGAATGACTTGACGAATGCGGTCGGGCACAGTGCGTGCACCATGGCTTATGACATTGATGCTGGAGCAATAATGGCGATTACCAAAACGGGATACACGGCGACCAAGATGTCTAAATTCCGCCCAGTAACTCAAATTATCGCGATGACTCCTTATGATAAGACATATCATCAGATGGCACTCGAGTGGGGTGTCTTGTCAGTCAGAGTAGATTACAAGGATAATCTTGAGGAACTTATGACACATTGCATACAGATAGCACAAAATAGTGGACTTGTTCGGCATGGTGAGAAGGTTGTGATAACGTGCGGAATGCCACTTGATGTGCCAGGCAACACCAACATAATTAGAGTCGAAGAAGTAAAATAATAAAAAGTGATAAAAAATTGTACAAAAAAGTAAAAAATAGTAAAAATGTATGAAATGTTAGGCAAGTAAAATGGCAATAATAGTTGCAAATGATTGATAAATATTATACAACATATCCGATGAAGAAGTTTATAACATAAAAATTTTGATATGAAGAATAAATATATATTAGATTTATTAGGAGGAAATTATGTTAAAGAAGAAACTTGCAAGCTTAGGATTAAGTGCTGCCGTAGCTACATCAATGATGCAACACCACTACCCGTTCCAGGATCTGAGATTAGTAGTGAGAATGAGAACGCATAGCCTACAAATATAGTTGAGGCTGAAGAGAATATAGAAAACGCTAAGGGAGATCTTAATAAGAAGGCAGACGAATTCAGCAGAATAAAAGACACAATAGAATATGATAAAAAGAAAAATGCAGTATCACAGACTTCTGATGCCCTTCGAAAGTCAACCAAATCTTTAGAAGATAAGACAAAATCAGTATCAGATGCAAAGGCTAGCCTGGAAAATGCTCAGTCTGAACAGGCAAAAGCACAGGAAGCATATAATAAGGCGGTTGCAGATACAAAGCAGGCGAAGGAAGCATATGAAAAGCTAGAGGAAGACAATCAAAAATTTGCTGCTCTTGCAAAGGCTTCAGAAGACTATAAGGCGAAATTGACAGAAGAATACAAAGCTAGAGTTAAACTAGATAATGCAAATGAGAATGTAAAAGAAAAGGCTGGTGCACTTCAGAAAGCCGAAGAGGATGAAATTACAGCAAAAGACGATCTCAAGAAAGCTGAAGAAGCAAATGTGCAAGCAAAGAAGGCTTTTGAAGCAGCTGAGGAGGCAGTAACAAAATCTGAAAAAGCATACGAAGACGCAGTTAAAAACTAAATTCTGCCAAAATGATGGCACAGATGCTTTTAAAATTGATCCTAGGAAATAATGCAAATCTTACAATAAATGCTGATGGTGATTATGTCGTTTCGTGTAATGGAAGTCTTAAATATTTTACCGGAATTACGATAGACGGCAATTTCATCCCAGTTGGTGAATACAATGCTGAATCAGGATCAACTGTTGTAACAATTTCTAAATCATATTGGAATAGGTTAAAGCCAGGAAATCATTCCTTCCAGTTCAATTATGAATATGGAAAATCACCTGCAGGAACGTTTACTTTGACTGCTAAGGCAGAAAATCAGAAACAGAAGAATCCTGAAAAATTTAAAGGAAGCACACCAGCTACTGGCGACCCTAACAGCTTTGTTTTACTTCCTACCGGATTGGTACTATTGGGATCACTTCTAGCTGTTAGAAAACTAAGGGAAAAAGAAGAAAACTAAACTTCAATTTTAGTATGAGTTTGACGAATAAGAGGTAAATGGTTAATTTTCAGAAAATCTCATGATCTTTCGTCAAGTAACCCAAAAGAGCTGGCTGGTAAAACTGCTATAATGGTTGATATTACAATCATTATAGCAGTTTTATACTATTGCGATTCTCTATTAAAACAAAATAATATAGCCGCCTTCAGTTTCATAATCAACTGAATGGGCGGCTATGTTTTTAACATATTTAGTTTATCTTATGCAGACTAGATTTCTGTTTCTGCATTTTCAGCTTCAAGCTCTTTCTCGTACGCTTCCAATATGATATCTTTAATCATATTTCTTGTCTCAGAAGTAAGAGGGTGTGCTATATCCCTATACTCATTCTTATCGCCAATCTTCTTGCTTGGCATTGCGATAAACAGATGATCCGTTCCCTCAATAATCTTGATGTCGTGTACTACAAACACATCGTCAATGGTAATTGAAACTACTGCCTTCATTCTTCCTTCGGTCGAAACCTTTCTGATTCTAACATCTGTAATTTGCATTTAAGTACATATTCCTTTCTACTTCATTTATTTATGGCGTAAACCCTTCACAAATTAGAGGGAGTAACCATATTTCACATTTTAATTGTCAATACAAGTAGCGACATGAACATCGCTATTTAAGTGTACTTTGCTATAGTATAATACTATTGTAATATAATTTCAAGTCAATTGTTAAAAAATGTTAATATTTGTATGCTTAAAAATATTTGTATGCTTAAAAAATATTACCATTCGGAGAAACTGATATCGTCTTTTCAAAATCATCGACCTCTTCAAGCGTCACAAGGTGAACAAAGGAGTCAACTTTTTTCTTCTCAGGTTTTGCAGATATGATTGCAATTCCGGTTGCAACCGTCTCAATTTCAAACTCGCTTAGTATCTCCCTTATCCCCTTGATGCTGCCGCCACCCCTCATGAAGTCATCGATTACGATAGCTTTCGAACCCGGTTTTACGGCACGCTTGGCAATAGACATCTTTTGCACTCTCTGGTCAGGTCCAGAAAAATAGTTAATGCTCACAGTTGAGCCTTCCGAAAATTTTGGCTCCCTCCTAATTATGACAAGTGGCAAGTTTAGCATGTAAGCGATAGTTGAAGCCAGTGGAATACCCTTAGTTTCAACAGTCGCAACGTAGTCTGCTTCAAAATCCTTGAATTTTGTTACAAAAATCCTGCCTAAGTTTCTAACAAAAGAGAGGTCATACATGATATCAGAAGTATAGAGAAATCCACCACCTAAGATTCTAGTTGAATCCGTAAGACGTTCACAAAATTCCTCCTGGATAATTTGCGACATTTCTTCGCTTATTGTCGGAACATACTTCACACCGCCAAGAGAGCCTGAAATCGTTATAAGTTCACCTTGAGCGGATGTTTTGAGAGCATCCTTAGCCATGGCGATATCCTCGCTAACTGTCGATTTGGCAATATCATATTTATCACAGAAATATTTAAAATTAAAAATTTGACTTGGCTTGCCCGTCATTTCTTGAAGCATAGCCGATATTCTCATTGATCTTTTCACAATAATCTCCCATAGCAAAATCGTAGATTTTCTCTAACTTAGACTAGTTGATTGTTTAATTATCATAGAAAAAAGACGGAAAAATGTCAACAAAAAACCTTATTAAATGGAAAATGCCTCTCCTTATATGCTATAATAGTGCTGTCAAGACAGAAACTTTGGAGGAGTAAAGTGACGGAAATTAAATTATCTGATTATAAAAATATTCATTGTATTGGGATTGGAGGAGTCGGACTCTCTGCAATTGCATCAATCTTGCTTGCACGGGGTGACAGAGTTACTGGTTCCGATATGAATGAAAACGAAATAATAAATCGCCTCAGAGATGAGGGAGCAGAAATATTTTTGAGCCATAGACGTGAGAATGTGGAACACGCTGATCTTGTGATATATTCTTCAGCAATCGCTGACGAAAACCCGGAGATCGTTAGAGCAAAAGAACTTGGAATTCCTATGTACACAAGGGCGGAGATTCTTGGGGTACTGATGAAGGAGTTTGAAAACTCGATAGCCATCAGCGGTACACATGGAAAAACTACTACGACATCTATGGTTTCTTTAATTTTAGAGAGAGCAGGCCTTGATCCGACCATACTTGTTGGCGGCAACCTAAAGGAGATAGGCGGTAACGTCAAAGTCGGAAAAGGCGAATATTTTGTGACTGAAGCATGTGAATACAGGGACAGTTTTCTTGAACTTAGACCGAGGATTGAGGTCATTTTGAACATTGACTCTGATCACATGGACTATTTTAAGGATATCAAACACATAGTAAGGTCTTTCAAGTCCTTTACTAAGAAACTTCCGGAAAACGGTATGATCATTGCTTATGATGCAAATCCTTTTGTTAATCAGGTGCTTGAGGACATTCCATCAGCGATTACATATGGATATGGCAAAGGAAGTACGTATTCTATCAGAAATGTCAAATTCAGCAAGCTTGGAATGCCTAGTTTTCAGATTTTCAAGGATGGAGAAAGCCTTGGAACTATGGAAATTTCGATGCCAGGAGAACATAATATCTTGAACGCAACAGCTGCTTTTGCTTGTTGCCACCAGCTCGGAGTCCCACCAGAGGATATCATCGCAAACATCAAAGGCTTCAAGGGAACTCAGAGGAGATTTGACGTAAAGGGCTTGACATCAAACGAGGTAAAAATAGTTGACGACTATGCACACCATCCTACAGAGATAAAGGCTACTCTCGATGCCGCTGTTAAGTTGCCACACGGAAAAATTTGGACGATTTTTCAGCCGCATACATATACGAGGACGCTTGCACTATTCGATGAATTTGCTTACGCATTTGAGAATACCGATGTTTTGATCTTAACTGATATTTACGCTGCTAGGGAGAAAAACATATACAAGATATCTTCAGATAAGTTGGCTGAAACTATCAAGAAGACACATCCAGGAAAAGATGTCAGATATATTAAGGATTTTGATGAGATTGCTGAAGTAATTAAAACCGAGGCAGAACCTGGAGACCTTGTGATTACGATGGGAGCAGGAGATGTTTTCAAGATTGGAAATATGATTTTGGAGGCTGATAAATGACGTATCAGGAATACCTTGACGACAGGGAATCAAACAAAAAGAGAATCATTGAATATATGGAGACTGGGGTTGTATTCATAGATATTGATACCGTATTTATAGATGAGGGTGTTAAAATCGGCGAAGGGACAGTTATAGAGCCATGTGTTCAAATTAGAGGAGAAACTGAAATCGGAGCGAACTGCCTGATAGGACAAAACAGCCGCATAGAGAATAGTGTTTTGTCGGATAACGTAAATATCCTCTCTTCGGTGGTACTTGAGAGCAAAATAGGTGAGGGAACAAAAGTTGGTCCATTTGCGTATTTGAGGCCTAATAGTGTAATCGGTAGAGATTGTAAGATTGGAGATTTTGTCGAGGTTAAAAATTCGACTCTGGGTGACGGTACTAAGGCTAGTCATCTTACATACATAGGAGATTCTGACCTAGGAAATGATATAAATCTAGGCTGTGGCGTGGTCTTTGTAAATTACGATGGTACAAATAAGCACAGGAGTACGATTGAAGATGGTGCATTTATCGGATGTAATACTAACCTTGTTTCTCCTGTAAACGTTGGAAGGGGTGCATATATTGCGGCTGGAACTACCGTAACAAAGAATGTGCCAGAAGATGCTTTGTGCGTTGGAAGAGCAAGGCAGAAGGTTATTGAAGGATGGGCTTTAGATAGAGGCCTTTATAGAAAAAATAAAGATAAATAATAAAACAAGAAAGTCGAGGTATAACAATGAAAAATGGATCATTTTCGGAGTACAAGATTTTTACCGGGAATGCACATCCTGAGCTAGCAGAGAAGATTGCATCTATTATGGGAAAGCCTTTGGGAAAGTGTGATGTGGCACAGTTTAGCGATGGAGAAATTTCTCTAAACCTTTGGGAATCTGTGAGGGGTGTTGATATTTATATCGTTCAGCCTACATGCGATCCTGTAAATGATAATTTAATGGAACTTCTCATTATGATTGATGCAATGAAGAGGGCATCAGCAGGCAGAATCAATGCAGTGATTCCATACTACGGATATGCTCGTCAGGACAGAAAGGCAAAGGCAAGGGATCCTATCACATCAAAACTTGTTGCAAATCTAATTGTTGCAGCCGGTGCGGATCGAGTTGTGACTATGGATTTACATGCTAACCAAATTCAAGGGTACTTTGATATTCCAGTAGACCATCTTATTGGAATGCCTATTTTGGCAAAATATTTTAAAGAGAAAAATCTCGATGATGTAGTTGTTGTATCTCCTGACCACGGCAGTGTTACGCGTGCTAGAAACATGGCAGAATACCTTGACTGTCCTATCGCAATTGTCGATAAGAGAAGACCTGAACCAAACAAGAGTGAGATAATGAATATTATCGGAAACATTGATGGGAAGAATTGTATTATACTAGATGATATGATTGATACCGCAGGTACGATTTGCAATGCTGCAGCGGCAATCAAAGATCTTGGCGCAAAGGAAGTATATTCATGTGCGACACATGCTGTACTTTCTGGACCAGCAATCAAGAGGCTTGAGGAATCTGTTATCAAAGAAGTTGTTTTGCTCGATACAATTCCTATCGATAAAGATAAGATGATAGATAAGTTTACTACTTTGTCGGTGGCACCGATTTTTGCAGAGGCGATGACCAGAATCTTTACAAATGGCTCGGTCAGCAAGCTTTTTGGTTAAGCTTTGATGCTTCTTTGATTGTTAGAGGAATAGGTTTTTATGTATATAATTGTCGGACTGGGAAATCCTGGACGGAAATATGAGAATACAAGGCATAACCTTGGATTTATCACAATTGACAGATTGGCTTCCAAACACGATATAAAAGTAGATAAGATTAAGTTTAAAGCTTTGGTCGGCGATGGGAGAATTGCCGGCCAAAAAGTTTTATTGGTCAAACCGCAGACATATATGAATCTTTCTGGAGAGTCAGTGAGAGAGGTTGCCAGTTATTACAAAGCAGATCCTCAGGATATCATAGTAATCTACGATGACCTTGATCTACCTCTTGGGCATTTGAGGATAAGAAAGTCCGGAAGTGCAGGGACACATAACGGTATGAAATCAGTAGTATATCAGTTGAAGAGCGATCAGTTTCCAAGGGTGAGGATCGGAATAGGCGGAAATGGTGATAAAGATATTATAGACTTTGTAATAGGAGGATTCAGAAAAGAAGAGGTTTCTATTCTTGAGGAGACAGTCGATAAGGCTGTTATGGCAATTGAAAGCATGATCGGTGAAACTGTCGACATTGCTATGAATAAATATAATTCCAAGAAAACCGAAGGCGGAAAATGAAAAAAACAATTGGTTACATAGGAACTTCAGACAGTTCCGTTGCACCCTTAATTGCACAGGCTATAAAAAAAGATAAACTAAAAGGGCCGATACTTCTAATTGTATCAAGCCAAAACAGAGCCATGGCACTTTCAAGTGATATTTCTTTCTTTTGTGATAAGCCTGTTTTTGTTATACCACCAAGGGAAAACCTATTCATGTCATACAGTGCAAAGAGTAGGGAGAATACACTTAAGAGAATTGAAATCCTAAAAAGTATGGAAGCCGGAGAAGACATCATTGTAATCGCTGCAACACCTGCTCTTATGAGGAAGTTACCTCCAGTAGGCATATATAACCAAAATAAAATTAAGCTTAATCTAGGTAATATCATTAAGCCTGAAGAACTGAAAAAAAGCATTGTAAAGCTCGGATATGAGCCGATGTCGATGGTCGAAAACATTGGAGAATTCAGCAGCAGAGGGGGAATATTCGATTTTTATTCACCATCGCAGGAGCATCCCGTGAGGATTGAATTCTTTGGAGATGAAATTGATTCAATTAGGACATTTGATATTGAAACTCAAAGATCAATTCAAAATCTTGATGAAATCACAATTTATCCTGCTAGAGATATTTATTTGGATCGAGATAAATTCGACAAGGTAGCACGTAAAATTATATCCGATTACGACGACCGCATTGAAGAATTAATGAAATTTCCAAATGATAACGGTGAGTCAATAGACAATCTCATAAGACGAAAAGAGGAAGTATCTGACCACATCAAAACCCTCGCAAGTATGAGCCTAATGGAAAACTATATACAATATTTTTATGACCACACATCATTTCTTTGGGATTATGTCAATCCAAAATCAGGCAGCATATTAATTGAAGAACCAGATAAAGTTGAAGAGTATATAGAAGCTCAAGACAAGGAGAACAAAAGAGAGTTCGACTCATACTATCGCACCGGAAGGGCTGTGATGAGTGAATCAGGACTTCTTGTGACACTCGATGATTTTTTTAATATTTATAGTGATGATAAGATCAGTGCTCTTGGTATTATAATGCCTTTTACCAAGAAAATTGACCATATTCAAGAGTACACCAAACTTGAAGATATTAAAGTTAGGTTTACGGAAAACTATGGCGGCAGAATGGATAGATTTGCAGACGGTGTCACAAAATACCTTGAATCCGGATACAGAGTGTCTATTGTCATCGGGGATGAGATAAAACTCAATTCTATCAAAGAATTTCTCAATGAAAACCACATTTCAGATCTAAACATAGAATTCCATAATGGTAATATTTCGCGAGGTTCTGAGTTTTATGAGGAAAAACTTGTATATATATCAGAGTTCGACATTTTAGGCAAAGTAAAGACTGTAAAAAAGAGAAAGGCATCAAGCAAGGAAAAAGCCGTATTTTTTTCAGAATTAAAGCCGGGCGACTACATTGTGCATGAGAACCACGGAATAGGTTTATTTAAAGGCATGGAGCAAGTGGTTGTTGAAGGAGAGAAGAAGGATTATTTGCTCATACAATATGCAGGTACGGACAGACTTTTTGTTCCTGTTGACCAGATGGGATTTCTACAAAAATATGTAGGAGCAGAGGATATTAAGCCGAAGATAAATAAATTGTCTGGGGGTGACTGGAAGGCGACCAAGGCCAAGGCGAAGCTGGCTATTGCTGAGATGACGGGCCAGCTGCTTGAGCTTTACGCCAAGCGTCAGGGCCGCCAGGGGTATGCGTTCGGCCCTGACTCGCCTTGGCAGAAGGAGTTCGAAGACTCCTTCCCATTTGCAGAAACAGAGGACCAGCTCGTAGCAACTGAAGAAATCAAGGGCGACATGGAGAAGGACTTTGCCATGGATAGACTGCTCTGCGGAGATGTAGGCTTTGGAAAAACCGAAGTTGCAGCAAGGGCGATTTTCAAATGCATCGCAGATGGTAAACAAGCCGTAGTCCTAGTGCCCACAACTATTTTGGCGATTCAGCACTACCATACACTCAGGGAACGTTTTGAGAAATTTCCGATGAGGGTCGCTGTCATTTCAAGATTTCAGTCAAAAAAGGAGCAGGAGGAGATACTTAAAAACATGTCAAAGGGACAGATTGACCTTTTGATTGGAACTCATAGACTGCTTTCTGACGATGTGAAATTCAAAGACTTAGGGCTACTTGTAGTTGACGAAGAGCAGCGATTTGGAGTCGCACACAAAGAGAGAATCAAAGAACTAAAAGTAAATGTAGATGTTTTAACCCTATCAGCAACACCGATTCCAAGGACGTTAAACATGAGCCTTTCAGGCATCAAGGAGATGAGCCTCATATCTCAGCCTCCACAAGATAGAATGCCCGTCCAGACCTATGTTGTCGAAGAAGACGATTTTTTAATTAAAGACATAATACATAGAGAACTTGCAAGAGGGGGACAAGTTTTTGTAGTATATAATAGGGTCAAGGGAATTTTGTCTCTTGCAGAGAGAATCAGAAAAATCGTACCTGATGCCAAGGTGGTTATCGCTCATGGCCAAATGAAGGAACACTCTCTTGAAGATGTGATGATGAACTTTGTCGCAGGCGAGGCAGATGTCATGGTTTGTACAACCATAATTGAAACAGGAATCGATATACCGAACGCCAATTCACTGATTATTTTGAATGCTGATAAACTAGGCCTTTCTCAGCTATATCAGCTTAGAGGAAGGGTTGGAAGATCTACAAGAACAGCATACGCATACCTGATGTATAGGCGAGGTAAATCACTAAGTGAAGCGGCTGCGAAGAGATTAAAGGCAATCAAGGACTTTACAGAATTTGGCTCGGGCTTTAAAATTGCTATGAGAGATCTTGAAATCAGGGGCGCGGGAAATTTGCTCGGATCGCAGCAAAGCGGACACATGATGAACATCGGATATGAACTTTATTGCAGACTTGTCGATGATGCCGTTAGGGCGCTCAGAGGCGAGGTAGTTAAGGAGAAATCCGAGGACCTAAAAATTGACCTCAATGTCTCTGCAATCATACCGTATTGGTACATTGCTGAAGAAGAACTCAAAATGGAAATGTACAAAAAATGTGCAGGCATTACTAATGATGAGGAACTATCCGATATTATGGATGAATTTATAGATCGATTCGGTGATATCCCCAAAGAAACTGAAAACATAATGTATTTGAATTATATAAGGAGTTTGGCAGAAGCAATAGGAACATCCAGAATTTATGAGGAAAGAGGAACTGTCGTAGTTGTTCTTGAAAAGGAAAATCTTTTGAAAGCGGAAAATCTTGCAATGGCATCTGCTAAATTCGGCTACGACCTTATAATAAACGTTGGAACCCAGCCGAGACTACGCCTGAAGGTGACTAAGAAGGACAAACTTGAAAAACTTCTTTCCCTAATGAAGATACTCAGACCGGGCAGCAGTGAGCCCAAATTTGAAAGAGAGCAGGTAAACTAGATGATACTTAAAAATGTTACATGCTTAGATGAAAATTTTAATATAGCGACAACAAAATATTTGACTGTCAAGGCAGGGCGGTTTGCTGAGTTTGAAGACACAGATTCTACAGTTGTTAAAGATGCTAAGGATGACAAAGATTCTAAAAATCATGTAGACCATACAGATAATAGAGTAATCGATTGCAGCGGACTTTTGATAATGCCGGCTTTTTACAACACGCATGCTCACTCACCCATGAGTCTGATGAGAGGCTTCGGAGAGAACATGGCACTTGACGATTGGTTAAATAATAAAATATGGCCATTTGAAGCTCATCTAAATTCAGATAGTATATACTGGGGCACTTTACTTTCAATGGCGGAATCGATTAAGAACGGCATAGTTTCAACATCTGATATGTATTATTTTACATCTGACATGGTAAGGGCATACAAAGATGCTAAAGTAAAGGGAAATATATCAAGGGCGCTTGTGAATTTTGACCAGAGCAAGTTTGAAGACATGGAGTCCGTGGGTGAAATGAAGAAGGCCTTTGAAGATTTAAACGGTATTGAGGATGGAAGAATCATAATCGAAGCCAGCATACACGGAGAATATACAAGCGATGAGGCCACTGTGAGGAGTTTAGCTGAATTTGCTAAAGAACAAAATATGAGGATGCACATTCACCTTTCAGAGACTCAAAAGGAACATCAAGATTGCATTGAAAAGAGGGGCGTTACACCTTGCAAATATTTTGACGACTGCGGACTCTTTGATGTTCCAACCGTAGCAGCTCACTGTGTTTGGATAAGTGAAGAAGATATGGACATATTAAGGGACAAGAAAGTTAATGTGTCACATAATCCTCAGAGTAATTGCAAATTGGCAAGCGGTATTGCGCCATACTACGATATGCTCGAAAAAGGGATAAATGTTACGCTTGGTACAGATAGCGTTGCTTCAAATAATAGTTTAAACTTTTTTGAAACTATGAAGCTTTCTGGACTTCTTGCGAAAGTGAGATCATTAGATCCGACTCTAGTATCACCAAAAGATATTTTGTACTCCGCAACAAGGGGAGGAGCAATCGCACAGGGCAGAGAGGATTGTGGTATTATAAAAACTGGGTATAGGGCTGACTTCATAGCACTTGATTTATCATCTCCGAGCATGAATCCTGTTCATGATATTACTAACAATTTAGTCTTTTCTGCGGACCCATCGGATATCAAAATGACGGTTTGCGATGGAAATATTTTGTACCAAGATGGAAATTTTGCCCACCTGGATATAGAGGAAATTGTTAGAGAGACCAAAATCCAGACAGATAGAATCCTGGGGCTTTTGTAAGGCGGTAATTTTGTGGCTTTTGTAGAAGGAATAATTATATAATGAGTGATCAAAAAATCAATCCGGGTACAGAGTCCGGCAAGAAAATAATAAAGGGTGCAGCTATCCTTGGAATCGCGGGCATTATTGTAAAAGTAATAGGTGCAGTTTTTAGAATTCCCGTCGCCAATCTCATAGGAGATACGGGGATGTCTTACTATTCTTATGCCTATGCAATTTATGGAACACTTCTAGTTCTTGCTACATCGGGTATGCCCGTTGCAATTTCAAGGCTAGTAGCCGAAAAAATAGCTCTTGGCCAGTATAAGAATGCACATAAAATTTATCATATATCCGCTGCAATAATGGCTGTCGTTGGTGGAACAGGTTTTCTAATTTGTTACTTCGGAAGCGACATGATTGCAACCAAGATGGGTAACCCTGACGCAGCCTATGCATTGAGAGCAATTTCACCTGCAATTTTTCTAGTGTCACTACTGGCGGCTCATAGGGGGTTCTTCCAGGGCAGGCAGAATATGAATCCGTCAGCACTTTCAGAAGTAACCGAGCAGCTGGTGAGAGCAATAGTTGGTATTTCACTTGCTTTTGCACTTGTTTCAAAAGGCTTTCATCATGCAGCGGCAGGAGCAGCCTTTGGTGCGACAGCTGGCTCCTTTGTTGCACTAATTTTGATGTTGGTTATTTTGTTCTTCAATCAGCCTGTTTTTAAGAGGAAGATTCTGGCTCATGATCCCTATGTGGATAGTACAAAGGTTATAATCAAAAAAATCATATTGATTGCAGTTCCGATTGTTATTGGTGCTGAAATAATGCCAATCATGAACTTGATAGATGCAACCCTAATAATAAATAGATTGACAGCTGGTGGAATGGGAATAGAAAAAGCAAAGAGCCTCTATGGGCTATTCACCGGATTTGTTATACCTATTATTGGACTTCCACAAATTTTTACAGCGGCAGTTGCAGGAAGTCTTGTTCCAGCTATATCCGGTAAATTTCAAACAAAACATTTTGAAGAGACCCGTTCAAATATTAGGCTTGGACTCAGGACTACTATGATTATGGCTTTTCCGTCGGCGTTTGGCATAATTGCACTTGCAGAGCCGATCCTCAAAACTCTATATTTCAATCAGGAGCAAGCTGTTAATGATGCTATAAATACCCTGATGCTCCTAGGTGTAGGAGTTGTTTTCCTAGCATTATCACAAACAACTGCAGGTATTCTACAGGCCATAAATAAGCAGACAAGACCTGTTAGGAATCTCGCAATTGGAGCAGTTTTTAAGATTGTTTTGACATATACCTTAGTTGGAATTAAAACCATAGGGATAAACGGGGCTGCTATTGCAACAATGACAGCATATACAATTGCATTTGTGCTGAATTTTAGGGATATTAAGAAAACGACAGGTGTAAAAATTGATTTTACTGCGACGTTTGCAAAGCCTGCAATTGCTTCTATTATAATGGCAGTGGTTTCAAGACTTGTATGGGCTTTAGCAAATCCGTTTATAGGCAGCAAAATAGCTACAGCTGTGGCAATTATCTTAGGCGGAGTAACATATTTTGTTGCAATCATTATGGTTAGAGCCATCAAAGTTGAGGAAATTGAATCGTTTCCTCGCCTTAAGAAACTGTCAAAAATTATGAGAAAATTCGGTGCATAGGTATTCATGCTATGAAGAATAAATAGGAGAATTGAAACTTAGCGGCATTTAGTCAGAAATAGCGAGGTGGCAAATTGGAATATAAAATGTTAACTGAATATGAGCATTTTTTAAAAAAGGCTGAAACGCTGGAGGAGGCGATAAGAAGACTGTATGACATCGTTTCTGTGCTTAGGAAAAAATGCCCATGGGACAGAGAGCAGACACATGAAAGTCTCAGAGGGGCTATGATTGAAGAAATCTATGAGGCAGTAGATGCAATAGATAGGGGAGACATGGATAACCTAAGAGAAGAACTTGGGGACATAACTTTGCATGTCGTTTTCCACTCGAATTTGGCTTCAGAGAACGGAGAATTTGAGTTAAAAGATGTACTGAATGAGGAATGCGAAAAGATGATTAGACGGCATCCTCACGTTTTTTCTGCGGAAAATGAGGATAAAAAAGCAAAAACTGTTGACAAAGTGCTTGAAAAATGGGAGAATATCAAGAGTAAGGAACATTCTACGGAAACAGTGGCAGCAAAACTTGAAGATGTTCCGAGAGCATTGCCGTCTCTTACTAGAAGTTTTAAACTTCAAAAGAGGGCCGCTAAGGTTGGCTTTGATTGGGACGAGAAGGATGGTGCGCTCGAAAAAGTTTTGGAAGAGTTTAATGAGCTCAAAGAAGCAATATCTGAAGGTTCGGCTGAACATATGGAAGAAGAACTTGGGGACTTACTTTTCTCAGTTGTCAACGTATCACGTTTTCTAAGTATTAATCCGGAACTGGCGCTTAAAGCATCAGCCGATAAATTTATAAAAAGGTTCAGCAAGATGGAGGAGATAGCTTCCAAAGATAATCTTAAGCTGGAAGAGATGCGTGTTGACAAACTGGAGTTGCTATGGCAAAGGGCTAAGCAGGACTTGTCAAAGTAACTTTAACTTTAATTGTTTTAAGGAGGAATTTATGAACAAAACAGAATTGGTTGCTGCAGTAGCAGAGAAGACAAATCTTAAGAAAAAGGATGCAGAAGCAGCTGTAAATGCTGTACTTTCCACAATTCAGGAAACTTTGGTAAAAGGTGAAGAAGTTAGACTTATCGGATTTGGTACTTTTGAAACTAGACAGAGAAAAGCAAGACAGGGCAGAAACCCTAGAAAACCTGATGAAATCATCAAGATTGCAGCTTCTAAGGCTCCTGTATTTAAAGCAGGTAAAGCACTTAAGGATGCTGTTAATGCAAAATAGCTTTTAAAAAATATAGTTTGAATTTTAGGGGCGGCTTAGGTCGCCTCTTTACATTTTAATATTAGAAATGATGATAGTATGAAGAGTTGCAATGGAGACGCAAAAATCACTATGAGAGTTGACAAATTCTTAAAAAATTCCAGGCTTATAAAAAGAAGAACGGTAGCAAAAGAAGCCTGTGATCAAGGAAGAGTAAGCATCAATAACAAGCAGGCAAAGGCAGGTAGCGAAGTAGAAATCGGCGATATTATTCACATAGAATTCGGGAACAGCTCGATCTCGGTCAAGGTTCTAAAATTGAGTGAAGGAACTCGAAAAGAAGATGCACAAGGAATGTATGAAGTTGTAATATAATAAGATAATAGAAAAGATTTAAATAGAAGAGGTTTTAATATGAAGGACAATACAAAATGTTTACACGCAGGATATACTCCAAAAAATTCAGAGCCTAGGGTGGTGCCTATAGTTCAAAGCACTACATATGTATTTGACTCAACAGATGATGTTGCAGCAGTTTTTGATGACCCAACAAAGAATCTAATCTACAGCCGTTTTGCGAATCCGACGGTAATGGCAGTCGAAGAAAAAATAGCTGACCTTGAAGGGGGAATCGCTGCAATGTGCACTTCATCAGGCCAGGCAGCTAACTTACTTGCTATACTCAATATTTGTAGTGCGGGAGACAGCGTTGTTGCTTCAAGCCAGATTTACGGTGGAACGATTAATCTATTCTCGTACACATTGAAAAAACTCGGTATTGATTGCTACTATGTAGATGTTGATGCATCCGAAGATGAAATTGATAAGGCAGTGCATCCTAACACCAAGGCAATCTTTGGAGAAACAATTGCAAATCCAGCTATTTCAGTTCTTGATATCGAAAAGTTTGCAAAGGTAGCTCACAAGCATAATATTCCGCTAATCGTAGACAACACTTTTGCAACACCAATACTTTGTAAACCAATTGAGTTTGGTGCAGATATAGTAACTCATTCCACAACAAAATACATGGATGGTCACGCGGTTCAAGGTGGCGGAGTGATTGTTGACAGCGGGAAATTCGACTGGGCTGGTTCGGGCAAATTCCCTGAGATGGTTGAGCCTGATGAATCATATCACGGTATAACCTACGTAGGAACATATGGAAAACTCGCATACATCCTAAAAGCGAGAATGCAGCTGATGAGAGACTTTGGATGCTATCCTGCTGCACATTCAGCCTTCCTTTTGAACCTTGGACTTGAAACGCTGGGACTTCGGATGAAACAATATTGCAAGAACGCTCTAGAGGTTGCGGAATTTTTAAAGAGCAGAGAAGAAATAGAATCTATTAGTTATCCTGGTCTTGAAGGCGATAAGTATCACGAGCTTGCAAATAAGTATCTAAAAGGTGCAAGTGGAGTAATTTCAATCGTAATCAAGGGCGGAAGAGACAAGGCAATAAAATTCATGGACAGTCTCAAACTCGCATCAAACGAGGTGCACGTTGCGGACATAAGAACCTGTGTTTTGCACCCTGCAGGAGAAACTCATAGGCAGCTTACAGATGAGCAACTTGTGGCAGCAGGCATTGCACCAGGGATGGTTAGAGTGTCTGTGGGCCTTGAAGATGTTTCAGATATAATAGATGACCTTAAGCAAGCATTAGACCAGATAAGCGAATAATCAAGGATGTTAAGCGAATAATTAAGGATGTTAGAATATAGTATTTACGGGATACACCTGTTATAATTGTGTTAAAACAAAATACGTAATCGTTCTCGGAATATATATTGTTGTAATATAGTAACGAAAAGAAAAGAGAGAATATAGATGCCAATCAAAGTACCTAATAATTTACCAGCGGTCAAGACACTAACAAGAGAAAATATTTTTGTGATGACTGATACAAGGGCGATGACTCAGGACATAAGGCCGCTTAAAATTTTGATTTTAAACTTGATGCCAACCAAAATTGAAACAGAGACACAGCTCACTAGACTCCTTGGTAATACTCCGCTTCAGGTTGAACTCGAGCTTCTTCAAACGGCTAGTCATAAGGCGAAAAACATATCACAGGAGCATATGCTGGCGTTTTATCAGACATTCTCTCAGGTAAAATCAAAATACTATGATGGAATGATTATCACAGGTGCGCCCGTTGAAAACCTTGATTTTTCTGAGGTCGAATACTGGGATGAACTCTGTGAGATTATGGAGTGGTCAAAGAGTCACGTGCACAGCACTTTTCATATATGTTGGGGTGCGCAGGCTGGTTTGTACTATCATTATGGTATAAAAAAATATCACCTTGATACCAAATTATCTGGGATTTTTTCTCATGTGGTCGAAAAGAAAGGGAGCATGCTCTTCCGTGGATTTGACGATGAGTTTATGGCCCCACATTCAAGGAATACAGAAGTAAGGCGAGAGGACATTGAGAATATCCCTTCGCTTGAAATTCTATCTTCGTCAGATGAAGCAGGTGTTTATGCGGTGAAATCTAAGAATGACAGGCAGTTCTTCATCATGGGTCACTCAGAATACGATGCCGATACTCTGAAGAATGAATATTTTAGAGACAAAAATCAGGGAATTGAGCCAGCACTTCCGAAAAATTATTTTCCTAGCGATGATGATAGCATGTCGCCAATCGTGACATGGAGATCGAGTGCGAACCTGCTTTACAGCAACTGGCTCAACTATTTTGTTTACCAGTCGACCCCATACAATATCGAGCAGATTACAATGGATGAAAACTGGACGATGATCAGCCAAAGAGGAGACACGGTTACAGCTAAATTTGGAGGAAGCTCGCTGGCAAACGCGAATTGCTTTAAGCGGGTTAAGGAAATCATAGAGGCCGATAAAAGGCGGAGATATGTCGTAGTTTCAGCACCAGGCAGGAGATTCAAAAGCGATGCAAAAATAACGGATCTTTTGCTTGAAATATACGAAGCCGCAAACTCGGGTGATGATGCAGGGGAGCTAATTCGCGAGGTAAGGCGCAGATTTATGGAAATTAGCGAAGGCTTGAGGATTGATTTCATCTTGGATCAGGACATTCAAGACCTAAAAGAGAAAGTCGACTCTGGCGATGTAGAAAGAGATTTTGTAATTACACGTGGCGAATATTTCTCCGCAAAAATCATGTCAGAATATCTAGGACGTGAGCTCATCAATCCCGAAGAATACATAAAATTTGACGCTGAGGGTAATCTGATGGCGGAAGAAAGTCAGAGCATGCTTGCTGAAAAACTCAAAATGACACAGACTGCGGTGATCCCAGGCTTTTATGGCGGAAGCTACGCTAACAAAATAGTCGCGTTTTCAAGGGGTGGCTCCGATGTTACGGGTGCGATTGTTGCAGCGGCTTCTGGATCAGATCTATATGAGAACTGGACAGATGTTCCAGGAATTTTGATGGCTGATCCGACGATTGTAAATAATCCTGTGACCTTGCCTGTAATAACCTATAAGGAAATCAGGGAGATGGCATACATGGGTGCTGAAGTTATGCACCAGAGTGCAATCAAGCCAGTTAGAGATGTCGGAATTCCGATAAATATTAAGAATACAAAACAGCCTGAAGAGCCAGGTACTCTCATTGTTAAAAATGCGGACTATTATCGAAGTGGCGACCTTGTTACAGGGATTACAGGCAAAACTAATCTTATGAGTATTCTAATAGAAAAGGAGAATCTAAACGAGGATCCTCATCTCAGGGGTGAGGTCATTCATAGATTGTCGATGCATGGTGTGTCAATTGAGCATTCACTTGCTGAGATTGATTCTCTTACTATTATTGTTGATAAATCACAGCTTAGAGGGATTTCTGATGTCAAAACCTTTGTCGAAAGCAGTTTAGACAGCTATATTAAAGATACAAAAATTTCAGTAGATAATGATTTTGCGATCATAGCAGTAATTGGCAGGAATCTAGCGACTACGCCTGACATTGCAGTGCGCGTACTAAATTCGCTATCTATGCGAAGGATAAATGTAAAACTCATAGACCACGGCCCAAGGAGATACAATATTTTGATTGGTGTGTCCGAAGACAATTATGTCGAGGCAATTAACTCAATATACAACAACTTCGTAGGGCATGTGATTTAAATGATTTCAGCATTTACGGTAAAAATTTCGATTTTCACAAAAAGACCCGTAAATTTTTGCTCCATTTACGGTAGAAATTTCAATTTTTGTCAAAAGACCCGTAAACACCTTGTTAAATTTACGGTATAATTCTCGGATTTTGTAAAATGACCCGTAAAGCTGATGAAAAATTACGGTAGATTTTTAGATTCTTGCGATTTGACCCGTAATCCATCGCAAAAAATTACGGTAATATTTTCGAATTCGTCAAAAAGACCCGTAATCCTCAAGCAAAAACCATAATTGAGGACTACGGGCCTTTCATTTCAAACAGTATTTCGCTAAATGATAATGTAGGGCTTACGCTTCTTCAGCTTGTGCCCTCAGTAATGTAGGGCTTAAGCCTCAGATTGTGCCCTCAGAGCTGGGATGTGTTTTACAACTCCGTGGTAAACAATAGGAATCAATGTAACCTGAAGCACATAAGCAATAGCTGCCTTTAAAATCCTTGCAGGCAAAATAGCAAGATATGCCTGCCCCTGCAAAATCGACAGCCAAACCGTGTCAAGCCCCAGATTTATCACAAAACAAACCAGTGCGCAAGCAATAAGCACCTTTGGCAACCTAACATCATGATTTTTGAAAAAGAAGCCATAGATCATCCCGGTAAGAAAGGCTGAAAGTGTAAAGCCAAAGAAGAAACTACCGCTAGGCCAGATGAGCATCCCGAGGATATCTCCAATGGCATAGGCAACGCCAGCCCAAATAGGACCATAAAGAATCGCAAGCATGGCAACAGGCAAAAAGCCGAAACCAAGCCTAACTATAGGGGTTTGAATTGACAAAAATCGAGTTAAAATAACTTCGATTGCAATGAATACAGCGATTGTAACAAGCTGTGATGTAGAATTTTTACGCATAAAAAAATCTCCTTTCAAGTGCATTTTTCCAAAAACTACACCTTAAGAAGACGATTAGAATTCACGTATTAACGCCCCTTATAACATAAAAATTTCGGTGTAGTAGTGGACGCAATATTGCATCGCAGTGTGTTCAACAAAACAATCAAACTCACAGAGCATTTGGGTTCGCAAAATCTCTGCACTAGCATAACATTAGCAATCGCAAAGCATCTACACTCACAAAAACTGTCGTACTGCATAGTATTTCTACTCAGCAAGCATCTGCATTTGTCGGACACGCCTTCGTCTATGGGCAACATCCCATCCCATAACACTTAACGCACAATATTTACTCTACTGCAACCAGTATAACATCAACCTGCAATGGACACAACCGTTTTGTCGAATCAGACACAACTATTTTGTTGAAATATCCGTCTGATAGCAAGTATTGTAAAATTGTGAAATGAATTCGAATTTAACATTTAATTTCTGCGTTATTATAAAATTTACCTTGAAATAGTGCTTGAAATTATATAGGGGGGGGGTAGTATAATAATGTATATTTAGGATTTATTCAATATTATTTGCCTATTTAATAATATCACTTATGACTTTTTAGTAAGTGATAAAAAAGATTATATTAGGTGTTAGATAATAGTTAAAATTGAGAGGTGTAACCGAATGAAGAACAAAATAATAGCAATTTGCATTTCATTTATTCTCTGTGCGGCATTTGTAGTTCCATCTGGTATTTTTGCTGAAGAAAATGCCGTGGACAACGCATCACAGGCAGAAGTTCGAAATAACGAACAAGTTGGAGATGGTAACAATTTAGAGCAAACATCAGATAATACAAACAATAATGAAGAAAATGCATTGAAGACGGAAAATGAGAACTATGTAAATGCAAATGCTCAGGATGACCAAGGAGATGAAGCAGCAGCAGAAGCCAAAATCGAGAATCCTCCGCAGAATTCTCCTGAGGATGATACCCCATGGTCTAAGCTGAAGAAAAAAATTGAAGATTTAGGTTCTGGGACCATAACAGTAGATGAAGATGTAACTGCAGATCCTGCCAAAGACAATGGGAAAACGATTGAAATAAAGTCCGGGCAAAATGTCATTCTTAATGGCTCACATAGTATAAAGGGCATCGGATATTCAAGTTTTAAGATTGAAAAGGGTGGAAGTCTTACTATCGAGGGACCTATTATTTCAAATGCTCAGATTACTACAGAAGGCAGCTTGACACTAAATAATGGAAAAATTTCAGACACGAAATTAGAGGGACCTACGATTTTCGTAAACTCAGGCACGTTTACTATGAACGGCGGCGAAGTGAGTGGAAATGAAGCACAAAATAGCCAAAAACCACAACCAATAAATTTAAGAGTAGAAAAAGGTAGATATTTATATTCTCCAATTACTGTATATAATGGAACCTTTAATTTAAATTCTGGGGAAATATCTGGAAATAAAGGATTCTTCAAAGGTGGCGCTATAGGAATTTGGGGACAAGATTCATCTAAGTCAAATTTCAAAGTTAAAGATGGGAAAATCACAAATAATATTGCTATCTCCGATAATTGGAATTCGTATGGCGGTGCCATTTTTATGGAAAATTGCAGTTTTGAAATGAATTCAGGTACTGTTTCTCAAAATACTACGGAATATGGTGGTGGAATTGCTGCAATCAAATCGACTATGACTTTTAAAGGAGGCAATATAACTGAGAATACAAACGGTGACTATAAGGGTCTTGGTGGAGGTGTTTACGCTGAGGATACCAATGTCGATATAAAGAATATTAATATTTCTGATAATATTGCTAACGGACATGGTGGTGGTATATTTGTATCTTCGTCACAGAGCAAAAAATATAAATTAAAAATTGACCAAGGTAGCTTCAAAAATAACGCAACCGATAATGATAACGGTTTAAATAGATGTAGGGGAGGAGCTATTTTTGCATATAACTATATCTGCGATATTTATGGAGGTGAATATTTAGATAACTCTGCTTATATGTCTGGAGGTGCTATAGGTCTTGGTGGAAAAGGCGAATGTACGATCCAGGCTGGAATCTTTAAAAATAATGAATCAAATGGGTTCTGGGGCGGAGGAGCTATTTATAATGATCATGGGAGTAAGTTGATCATTAAGAGAGCTTTAATTAGAAACAACTTTATAGATGAGAATGTTATGTTTGGAGCGGGAAATCATCCAGCCTCACGCCAGGGCGGAGGAATTTGGAATTGCCCTTCGGGTAATACTACTATAAATATAACAAATGGGCTTGCCCTATTTGATAATTCAGCAAAAAATTCAGGTAGTAATATTGGCGCTGGAGATGATTTTGCGAATATCACAGAATATAAATACGATAAACAAGTTGGAACTTCATCTGTAAGACTTGCATCAAGGATGCTGGGTGGTGGATATAGATTGTGGTATCAGGATGGATCTTTTTATGGCATTCATACTAATTTGGGAGCAGATAAACAGGTTCCGCGATATAATCCTAATAATCCAGGGAACCAGCTTCCATATGGCGAAGATATATCTGAAAAAAGAGGAGCACAACTTGTTTATAAATCCGTGCCTACTGACGAGTCAAAAACATTAGCCGAACAGGTTGCTACTTCAGTGTTTGAAAATAATAGAGCTCTTGGTACGGGAATAAGTGGAGGATGTATTACTAACAACGGAGAACTTGAATTCGGCGATGACACACCTTATACGCTAAAAATCATGAAGTCATGGACGGGAGATAAGAAAAAAGATAGACCTAAAGAGATAACGCTTCAAATGTTTGTAGGTGAGCATTACGTCGAGGATATAACTTTAAAGGAAAAAGAGAATTGGACAGCAGAAATCGCTGATTTCCCTGACCCAGATACTTTGATAGATAATAAGACAGGAAAACTCCTGCCAATTAACTTCAAGGAGAAAGACAGCGGCAAATATGTATTGTCAGTAGTTAGCAGGGAAAAAGATTCAAAGAATTCACTATATACAATTCAGTTAGATAATTCTTTAAACACTTCAGTTCAGGTCACTAAGAAGTGGATTGATAATGAAAATAAGCAAGGATTAAGACCGGAGAATATAACTGTAGGACTTTTAGTAAACGCCAAAGATACCGGTAAAACTTTGGTTCTTTCAGCAAAGACAAATTGGAAGGGTGAGTTTGAAAAACTGCCGATGTATGAGAATGATGAAATTGTTAAGTACGAAGTTAAAGAAATAAGTAAAATCAAAGGATATACTTCCAAAATAGAAGGCAATGCGTCAGATGGCTTTGCTATTACAAATACGATTAACCCCGATAAACCGCCAAAGAAACCAAAGAATCCAGAGACATCAGATTCAAACAATCTCAGCCCCTTCGTAATTATGTTAATTGTATCAGTAACTATTACAATCTATACATTACGAAAAAAACAAAACAAATAATCAAAGAAACAGATACTCAAAAGGGTGGCTGTTTTAGTGTGAAGTTAAAAATTTTAAATATCTATATTTTGTTGAATTCTAAAATTTACTATTATCAAATTCCCTGAATGCGTTGAAGATATGAGACATGTAAGTATAAAGAGTTTTTATTATGAAAGTGAGTTATTATGTTAGCTACCAAAACAAAAATGAGGAGAATAACTTTAATTTCAATTCTGTTTTTAATTATAGCAATTGCATTTTCTGTGCCTAATTATGCACAAGATGCAGATGTTACTAATTTTCAAGAGTTGAAGAATGCAATCGCAAGAGGAGATTCAGTGAACTTAAAAAATGATATTAAGGTTACCGAAACTCTTAAGATCCCAGCTAATTATAGCGATACAATCAAGTCAGATGGAAAAACGCTTAATTTAGGATCAAATGTAGAAAATATGTTTGATGTTCCTGATGGTGCAAACGTAACGTTTGATAATATTGTTTTTGACGGACAGAAGAACGGACGTATTATTGATGCAGGAAAAGCAACCGTAACTATTAAAAATTCTACATTAAAAAATGCAACAACGGAGAAGTTTGAACAGAAAATTGTTGACGGCAAGGATACTCAGCGTTTTGAGGGTGGAGCAATCTATGCTGCCCATACGACGCTAGATTTGCAAGATACACATTTTGAAAATAATCATACAAAAGCTATTGTTCCTAGCCCAGGTGCTCCACATGGCGGTGCCATTGTTTCTTATTCGGCAAATATGAAGATAACCGGCGGATCCTTTGTAAACAACTATACGGGAAAAGTAGATAAGACTTTGGCTGCACACGGTGAGGGTGGAGCGATTAAATTGCATCCGGGATCTACATTAACCATCAATTCACCAGATGTAGAGAAAAAGGACGCTACGATTTTTGATGGCAACCATTTATACAGTACAGAGGGCAATGGTGGAAGTCAAGGTGGTGCTATTGAAGCTACACAGTCAAAAATTTATGTTTATGGATCCACTTTTAAAATAGCAGGGCCTTTTAACACAGGTGGGGCTATTAAATTTGAAGGCTGTGATGATGCTGTTGTCCAAAATTCTCATTTTGAAACTGTAGAAAATAAAGGAAATATTGGCACAGCTGGCGGAGCAATTACATCACAAAATTCAAAACTTTCAATTGATAGTTCTTCATTTAAAGCTAACGGAGGTTCAAGAGTTTATGAGGCTGGTGGATTGATACAAGTTGTTGGTAAGGGAACATTTAATCTTACTAACTCGACACTTGAGGGATCTGGAGCATGGTTTAATGGCAACAGACATACTGCAAATACCGGTGGCGCTATAAACTTTTATGATGACTCAACAGTTACTGCAGAAATAAAAGATACAACCATTAAAAACTTTATGGTAGATGGTGCTGGTGCTGGAATATCTTTGGCAAAGTCTGCTGGGCATAAAGCTGCCGTGACCTTAACGATGACAAATACCACGATTGAAAATACTTCTGCGTATGTGTGGCAGGGTACTGCACACGGCGGTGCTATGTTCGTAGGAGAAGGCAACACAGTGATGATTAAAGGTGGAAAAATTTCTTCTCAGACTGCATCAAATAATGCGGGTGGCATTTTTAATGAGGGCTCAGTAACTATAACGGGTAGCGATAAAGGACCTGCTCAAATAACTGGTAATGCTGCTTACCAAATGGTTGGTGGCATATATAATGATGGCTACTTAATGGTAGATAAAGCCGAATTCAGTGGAAACTCAAAAGGTGACAAGTCTACTGGTGACGCACACTACCTTTCAAAAGATGAAATGGGCGGAATTAACATCTACGCTGATAAAGACGTTATTATAACCCCTAATGCAAAATTTGACGGAAATGACATCCGTGTTCTTGACGGTCAATCCAAGATTCTTTTGACGGGAACATTAAAAAATCAAATCAACGTTTCTGTCAGCGAGAAGGCAAAACAACAAAAGGATCCAAAGAACATTTTAGATCGCTATTCAGAGAAGCAGGAACGATACATCGGCTACACGGTAGCAGCTGGAGTAACAAAAAAGGAAAATGGATTAGATGATTATACTCCTACATCTGAAGATGCTAAAAAAATTCATTATGTATCGAAGGATGCCAGTCAAGCCATAGCAACGATCGATGATTATACTTCGATTGGTAAATGGGATTATGTATTCAATCCGGAAAATAGCACCGTTGTATTGGGTCAGCGCGCTAAAATGACGTATCATGCTAATTACGATGAAAAGAATGCTAAATTTAAAGATGGTTCGAAGAAAAAAGAGCAGATTTACACCTTCTACGGTTCAGGAGGCGGAGAGCCCAAGGTTTCTATAAATGACGTAAAGGTTGATTATCTAAAGGAAATAGATCAAAAGCCAGTTTCAAAGTGGATATTTGACGGATGGTACAATCATACCCCAAAACAGCCACCTAAGGATGACAACGCAATGCCTTTCCAGAATACGAAAAAAAATGATGTAGCTAAGTCAAAGGTGAAATTTGAAGACGCGTATTTTGTTGATACCACAGACAAGATTACAAATATTGTGAATCCTAATGAGTTGCATGTATATGCAGGTTGGAAGCCTTTAGAAATTACAATAACTAAAGTTTGGAACGATGAGAATGCAACAGAAAAATCAGACAGTGCTACGATAACGCTTACTTCCGAGCCAGAAGGTACAAACAAAAGCTTTATCGCAGACAGAAATAATCTCTCGGTGCAATACGATGAATTAGATAAGTATCTCGCAGATGGGGAAACCGTAATAAATTATACGGTGGATGAAACAAACGTACCAAGTGGCTATACAAAAACTATAACAGAGAAAGCAAACGAGGATAGATCTGTTATTGCATACACGGTCACAAACACTAAGAAAGATACGCTTTATAAGGTCGTTCATGAATTCAAAGCGGCGGACGGTTTAACAGTGGCTCTACCTGATGCTATTAAAAACAGGACGCCTGCGAATCAGATAGAAAAGGCTGATGGTACAAATGTAACGCCATCATCATTTGATAGCACAGAATATGATGACACTGTTAATGACGGAAAGTGGAATTTTGTATCATGGGATAAGCCAAACGATACAATAAAAGGAGAAGATGTTAAGTTTGTAGGGACATGGAGCTTCGTTAAGAATGAAAAGCCTGATCCAAAGCCGACACTCTTCAAGGTTGTTCATGAATTCAAAGCGGCGGACGGTTTAACAGTGGCTCTACCTGATGCTATTAAAAACAGGACGCCTGCGGATCAGATAGAAAAGGCTGATGGTACAAATGTAACGCCATCATTATTTGATAGTACAGAATATGATGACACTGTCAATGACGGAAAGTGGAATTTTGTATCATGGGATAAGCCAAACGATACAATAAATGGAGCAGATGTTAAATTCGTAGGGACTTGGAGTTTCATTAAGAATGAAACACCAGAACCGAATCCGGAGCCAACTCCAGAACCAACCCCAGAGCCAAAACCAACACCTGATCCAAAACCAGAACCAAATCCTACGCCAGAACCTGAAAAACAAAAGGAACACGTTGAGAAGCAAGTTGAGCCAGCAAAATCACCTCAAACAGGCGACAAGGGCTTTGCCATTTACACACTAATATTAGCACTATCCCTAGGGGGAACGCTTGTAATAAATTCAAGAAAACAAAATAAATTAGAGGAGAAGTAAAATGACAAAAAAAGTGTTAATTCTATTGTTAGCCATGTCTATGGTTTGTTCCTCTTTATTTGCAGCCTTTGCATTAGATGATGCATCTGCGAATGAAGATGGTGAGCAATCATCAGGTATAACAACAAAAGATGAAAGTGAACCAACTAGCCCAAAGGAAACCAAATTAAATAACGAGGTGCAAGGAGAAGAAGCTACTGCAGATGAAGAATCTTTAGATGTAGAAGAAATAAACGCTCCAAGCCTTCAATCTGCTCGACCGCAAGGAACAAATCCAGAAGAGAAAATCACAGTTGAATTGGTAGGAATGTGGGTTGGTGAATCTTCCCAAAAAATTAATAAATCCAGAGAATATGATTCACTTAACTCAAAAATCGGTATGCCAGAACCGAACGGAGGGTTGCTGAGAGTTTTAGCAAAGATTTTCCTTGCATGGTCTGATAAGCCTCCTGTTGATAATGGCCATCTTGCCCCCGGAGGAAGATATTTTTCACCTGAAGATAAACTGGAAACAGCTTTTCCTAATGGTATTCCAGAAGACGCAAAGCTATATGGTGTGTACTTTAGTTTGGTAGGAGATGATGAGCCATTCCCTGGCGGTAATCTTCCCCTCCTGCAAATAGGTAATTTAGCTTATAAATTTTCAGATTTAATAAATGAAACTAGAGTTGATATTAATACTTCTATGAGTGCGGGGGATACAAGACCAGATACAGGAGTAGGAAACGGAAATTATGAAGACAATGTAGATGGAAATGTCCGCACAATACTCGACCATTACAAACATGATGTTAATAATATAGTTAATTTAACGTCTGAGTATTACATGGATCCCACAATAGCACTCATTACATATAGAAATCCGATAGGTTCAAACCAGCTAAAACCTATTTTGAGTAGAGATTATGATCAAAGAAAGAAAAATGGCGATTTTCCTACTAAAGACGGCAAAGAAGCAGGATACACTTACGTAGACCTTAATGTAAATTTTGATAAAGACTTTGAGATACCAGATGTTTTTTATTTGGAATTCTATGGATATTCGTGGCGCCCACTATATGTGATGGATGAAAACAAGAATTTGCTTGAGATTCTTAATCCAGACGATGATACATCTTTAGGAAGTGGTCCAAATAGTTTCGCCACTCTGGTAAATGATACAAATCCTAGAGTAACATTTGGCGTGAAGACAAATGGATCATCTAAGATTACTGTTCGAGTGATTCTCAGAGAATCTGAGATGGAAAAAATCCTTGAGGAAAATATTACTCCTGATCAAGGTAAAACAATAATGGAAACAATTTTAAGCAACATGACACTTAAATGTTTGCCAAAAACTAACCTTAGAATCGCAGATGAAAAAGCAAGAGAACTTGCGAAATCTAATGGCGAAGAAACCTTGTTAGTTAACGGAACTGTAAATGGACACATGTTCGTTAGTGCTGGGAATGTTTCTTTTTTCCGACTAGCTTCAGATACAGCAATTACTGAGACTAAATCCAACGATCTAAAACTTGGCTACGTTCCAAACAACGTCTTTTATAAATTTGTTAGTGGTACGAAAGGTAAGACGCTTCCAAATGAAATAATGGCTAAACTTCCGAAGGATAGACTAATTGAGAATAAAGATGGTGTACTAGATCAAGATAAAGTCGCTTTATCGACATACGACGATGTGAAAGTTCCTAGCGGAGTTTGGACTTTCCAGTCATGGTACTCTACTAACGATAAGTTTGAAAACGATCCTGATTTGAAAGCTGTTTCAAAAGAAACTGTTCTAAACTCACCTGATGATTTACATCTCCTCGGCGTATGGGTGTTCAAAGAAAATCCAAAAGTTGTCAAGGAGAATCCAAAAGCTGTACAGACAGGCGATACACAATCTATGTACCTATCAATTGCCTTAGCTATAGCATGCTTAGCAGGAATAGTTACAATAAGATTTAAAAAGAGCAAATAAGCTCAATTAATTTAATAGTAATTCTAATGTCCGATCTACTTTGTGATAAGTGAGGTCGGATATTTTTATATGAATACATGCGAAAGCTCTGCCGTCAATAGTATTTTGTTTTGTTACAAAAAAGTAGTTGACAAGGGTAAAAGTAGGTGGTAAGATAGTCAAGCTGTCGCAAAACAGGGTCCCTAGAGGCTATAAAACCTCAAGTCCCTAAAGAAGGCAAAGTCAATGTAAAAATAAAAGCAAAGAAATGCAAAAAAGATATTGACAATGCGAGTAAGCGATGGTAGAATATGTATCGCTGACCACAAAAGTAGGCAGCGAAGGCACAATGAAAATGTGCCAAGAACCTTGAAAACTTCATAGTGTAAGAAACTTAGTCAAAGAGAAGTGAAATTCTCAAAAAACCAAGTACAATCTGAAAAAGATTGGTAAGAAACTTTAAAAGGTTTCTGACAATTCCAAAAATAACGGAAAACA
>JAQYRL010000085.1 GCA_028725765.1 Clostridiales bacterium | reverse complement strand
ACCCATAAACCACTGGATAACAAGAATAATGGCACTTGCTATGACTGTTATCAATTTGTTATCAAAAGACTAATCGAAATCGCTGAAACCCGCATAAACACTGGCTTTTTTAAGCAACTCGATTTATTCAAACTCTATCGTTCCAGGTGGCTTGGAGGTGCAGTCATACAGCACTCTGTTGACATGGTCGACCTCGTTGATGATGCGGTTCATCACTTTCTCAAGTAGCTCCCAAGGAAGCTGAGCTGCTTCAGCGCTCATGAAGTCAATCGTAGTAACAGCTCTGAGCACTACAGCATAGTCGTATGTCCTAAAATCTCCCATGACACCAACCGACCTCATATTTGTCAGAGCAGCAAAATACTGATTTATATCATAGTTTAGTCCTGCTTTAGCGACTTCTTCACGGAAAATAGCATCAGCATCCTGAACAATTTTCACCTTATCAGCTGTAACCTCGCCGATAATTCTTATACCAAGTCCAGGGCCAGGGAATGGCTGACGGAAAACAAGTTCCTCAGGTATTCCTAGTTCAAGTCCAACCTTTCGAACCTCGTCCTTAAAGAGATCTCTAAGTGGCTCAATTATTTCCTTGAAATCCACGTGGTCAGGAAGTCCACCAACATTGTGATGTGATTTAATAACTGCTGAAGGCCCAACGCCGCTTTCGATTACATCGGGATAAATCGTACCCTGAACCATATAGTCCACAGAGCCAATCTTTTTTGCTTCTTCCTCAAATACTCGTATAAATTCTTCGCCTATAATTTTTCTCTTCGTTTCAGGATCTGTCACACCCTTAAGTTTCTCATAAAATCTGTCTTTAGCATCAACCTTTACGAAGTTTAGATCATACGCGCCAGATGCACCAAAAACTTCAGCAACCTGGTCCGCCTCATTCTTTCTAAGAAGACCGTGATCTACAAATACACATGTGAGCTGCTTGCCTATTGCCTTAGACATCAGCACCGCTGCCACACTCGAGTCAACGCCACCCGATAAAGCACAGAGAGCCTTGCCATCACCCACAGTCTTTTTAATCGAATCAATTGCTTTGCCAGCAAAAGATGACATCTGCCAATCTCCCTCACACTCACAAACTTCATATAAGAAGTTCCTCAGGATCTGATCTCCATCAACTGAGTGAGTTACTTCAGGGTGATACTGTACGGCATAAAATCTGCGCCTGCTATCTTCCATGGCAGCAACTGGGCAAACCTCGGTTGAAGCTGTTTTGTAAAATCCGGGTGGTAGTTTGCTAATATAGTCTGTGTGGCTCATCCACACAACAGTCTCGTCAGGAACATCCTTCATAAGCTTTGACTTATCATAGGTTACCTGCATCTGCGTTTTCCCGTACTCACTTGTGGGGGCCGTTTCAACATCGCCACCGAGCGTGTGCGCCATCAATTGGGCACCGTAGCATATCCCAAGAATCGGAATTCCAAGTTCAAACAATTTAGGATCAGCTAAAATCGCATCGTCCCCATACACGCTATTGGGTCCGCCTGTCAAAATAATTCCTCTCGGATTTGCAGCCTTTATATCTTCAAGCGGCATTTTGTAAGAATGAATTTCGCAGTAAACGCCATTATCCCTCACACGCCTTGCTATCAACTGATTGTACTGTCCTCCGAAATCAAGAACAAAAATTTTTTCTTTGCTCATACATCTTACCTCATACTATTTTGTGAAGAATCTTTGAGAATAACGTCGTGCGCACCGCCCTCAACGATGGATGTCGCAGAAACGAGGGTAAGTTTCGCACCTTCACGCAGACTAGCAAGATCTAAAAATCCGCAATTGCACATTGTCGCCTTTACTTTGTTGAGTGATAGCTGAACGTTTTCTCTCAGAGGACCCGCATAAGGAACGTATGAATCGACGCCCTCCTCGAATTTCATCTTCGAATCGCCGCCCATATCATATCTCTGCCAGTTTCTAGCCCTGTTTGAACCTTCGCCCCAGTATTCCTTAACATAGTTTCCGTTTACAACAAGCCTTGCAGTAGGAGATTCGTCAAATCGCGCAAAATATCTGCCCAGCATTATGAAGTCTGCTCCCATTGCAAGCGCAAGTGTCATGTGATAGTCATACACAATACCACCGTCGGAACATATAGGAACATACACTCCTGTTTTCTTAAAATACTCATCACGGGCTGCTGCAACTTCAATCACAGCGGAAGCCTGTCCTCGGCCGATACCCTTTTGCTCTCTAGTTATACAGATTGATCCGCCACCGATACCGATCTTTACAAAGTCCGCTCCAGCCTCAGCTAGGAATAAGAATCCGTCTCTATCTACAACATTTCCAGCACCGATTTTAACATCATCCCCATAATTTTTACGAACCCATGCGATAGTTTCAGACTGCCACTCTGTAAACCCTTCAGAAGAATCAATGCACATTACGTCAACCCCAGCATCAACAAGAGCTGGCACCCTCTCCTCATAGTCCCTTGAATTTATTCCGGCGCCAACCACATATCTTTTGTGCTGGTCAAGTAGTTCGTTAGGATTAGACTTGTGATTGTCATAGTCTTTTCTGAATACAAAATGCGTTAGTCGTTGATTTTTATCTATTATAGGAAGTGCATTTAACTTATGTGCCCACAAAATATCATTGGCCTCGCTTAGTGTAACGCCCTCTTCGGCATAAACAAGCTCCTCAAACGGCGTCATAAATTCTGAAATAGGTGTCTCCGGAGCCATCCTGCTAGGCCTGTAGTCTCTTCCAGTTACAATTCCCAAAATCTTGCCATCCGATGTGCCATCATCCGTAATTGCAACAGTTGAATGGCCCTTCCTTTTTTTAAGCTCCATCACATCCGCCATAGTCTGGTCCGGTCTTAAATTGCTATCACTTGTAACAAATCCCGCTTTATATGATTTCACCTTTCTAACCATTTCAGCCTGCGTTTCTATCGGCTGTGATCCATATATAAACGAAATCCCGCCTTCTTTTGCAAGTGCAACAGCCATCTTGTCGTCTGATACTGCCTGCATTACAGCAGATACCAAAGGAATTCTAGCCTTTATAGCAGGTTCCTCTCCCTTTTTAAATTTAACGATTGGCGTAGTCAAATTGACATTTTCCAGTCTGCAGTCCTTTGAAGAGTATCCTGGGACCAAAAGATATTCATTAAAAGTTCTTGATGGTTCGTTAAAAAAGTGTGCCATTCAAACGCCTCCTATTTTCATTCTCTTTAAATTAAAAGCCCAAGCCACAGCATCGCCCTGACCCGGACCATTTTCCTTCATCAAACTTCAAATCTTCTTAACTTTAGAGTTTTTTCAACTCATTAACACAATTCTCACATATATTTTTGCCGCGAATTTCTTTGACATTTTCTTTACTGCCACAAAATACACATGATGCGTCAAATTTTTTAAGCATAATGTATTCGCCATCGACAAAGATTTCAAGATAATCATCCGTCTTAATATTTAGAACTCTTCTTAGTTCAACCGGAATTACAACCCTGCCAAGAGCATCAACCGGCCTTGTTATACCTGTTGTTTTCATTTTCTATCCTCCCCGTCAAAGTGTTTGGACTCCCTAACAGCCCTTCTTTCAGCAGTTTTTTCATTTATTTGCTTTCTTCTTGATGGCGCAAATCTTGAGCCCCTGGCTCTTCTCTCTTCTCTTGCCTGTTCGCTCTTCATCGATCTCCTAGCTCTACCTGCTCCACCACCTCGAGCACTCTCTGTAAGCCCTGAAAATCCAAGAACAATATCCTTGACCGTACTACCTGCATTCCTTATATCAGAAATATTAGAAATCCATGTTTTAGGAGATGTCGCACTCAATTTGTCCTTAAAACCGTCTTTGAAGTTTGAAACAGATTCAACAACACCATCAACACCTTCATCAAGTTGATCTGCCCTATTTGCAACAATCGCACTTACCGCTTGTGCATCCTCGAGTATAAGCAATACCCTCTTGATTGCTTTCAAAGCATTGGCAATTAGCACGATAATAAAGACAACCAAAACGATTAAAGCTATAATTAAAATTCCCAAAAGTACAGTTTTCACATCCAGTGTTAACATATTCCATCCTCCCTTAATAACTTAAATTATACAAGTTTTTCCAAAATTTAGCAATAACAATCAATATTCTCTTTCATAAATTTTTAAAATTTCCTGAGTATAGTTACCGTCATTCTCGTAAATAACTAGAGGCCTCATGAACCTAAGGTTTTCTCCTCCATTTTTGATGCTGCGAACAAGTACAAATTTCGGTTCTCCCCTCATGGTTGATGAAACCATTCTGATATCTCTAGGCTCCAGACTAGCATCCCTTAGAGCCTCAAACACATCAATAAGCCTCTCTGATCTATGTATAAGGTAAAACTCTCCACCCTTATTTAAAATTTTTGAAGCAAAAGAGCAAAAATCACTCAAACCACCTTTTATTTCACGCCTAGCCACATCCTTAATCGAATTTCTACTCGGAATACTCGCATTAGCCTTAAAATAAGGAGGATTGCACAAAACAAAATCACAGTCAGGAATATTTTTATCCTCTATTTCATGTTTACCATCCATAGTTTCAGGAATATTTTTTAATTCAAGGCTCTCATAATCTCTGACATCACAAACTTCATAAAATATTTTTTTATCCAATCCATTTTCAATTGCAGACTTCTTTGCTAGCTCAACAAAATATTTTTCAATATCAAGCCCGATAATTTTTTCAAGTCTTGTCTTATGTGCCAAGATGATGGGAATAACTCCTGTGCCTGTCCCCAGATCAACTGCAATTCCCTTGGTTGAATTCTTCTTTTTATTAATAAAACTCGCAGCGAAATCTGCAAGTATAACCGCATCTATCCCGTACGAAAATTGCTTCCTGTCCTGTAGTATCTTATAATCTCCGAAGCCTATTTTGTCCCAAAAAACCTGCACATCATTCATCTATGCCTTCCTCTGAAGATTTTTGACAAGCATTGCATGATTCACATCCATTATTATTTTTATTTATATGCTTAGATTTCTTTGTTCTTTGAATCTCCTGCTTTGAATATACCTTTAAATCAGTTTCGAGTTTTTCGTTGCCATTCTCATCGAGCTCGCCTGTAAATAGTCTCACTCTTACTGTTTCTTCGAGTATGTTCGTGTCAAAAACCTTCCCCATACCATCAGGTGTTTTAACTTTTTCGCCGTTGTCGGGAATTCCATCTCTCAGTTTAATATAAAGATCATTCTCGTATTTTAGACAGCACATTAGACGTCCACAAACGCCCGAAATCTTTGTTGGATTTAACGAGAGGTTCTGGTTCTTTGCCATCTTAATTGAAACTGGCTGAAAATCAGAAAGCCAAGTGGTGCAGCATAAACTTTTGCCACAGTTTCCTATACCGCCAAGCATTTTGGCCTCATCTCTTGAACCTACCTGCCTGAGTTCAATCCTCATATGAAATACACTGGCCAAATCTTTAACTAACTCTCTAAAATCAACTCTTCCATCCGCAGTAAAATAGAAAATCACCTTGTTACCGCTAATCGTAAATTCTACGTCAACAAGTTTCATATCGAGATTTCTTTTTTGAATCAATTCCTGACAGATAGCCATAGTTTCATCTCTGCGGGATTCATTCTCCAAATGCTGCTTATGGTCCTCCTCATTAGCGATTCTAATCACTGGTTTAAGAGGCTTTGATATATCCTCATTCTTCATATCAGTTATACCAAGATATACCTTGCCGAATTCAATTCCTCTAGCAGTTTCAACAATAACATAATCTCCTTGCGCAATGCTAAAATCCTGCGGATCAAAGAAGTATGTTTTACCAGTATTTCTAAACTTAACTCCGACAACCTTTGTCATCAAAACCTCCAAATTTCAATATCATAACACCAAATGCGTTTCCAACGCTAATATTCATGCTAAGCGATTTTCGTGCTTCTATTACAGCTGCAATTTCGTACGAAAGCTGGTTTGGATCCTCGCCATCATACAGTCTCATCCTTAAATTATCCTCAATGCTCTGTAGCAATTCGTAAGCATCACCAAAATGCTTAAGTTGAGTCAAAATAATGTTTTTTGACTGATAAAAGAATTTGCTTTCTCTGAGATTATCAACAAGTTCATCAATTTCATCGTTTCGATCTACCAAAACATTTTCACCAAGATACATATTGCTACATCTTGATCTAATAGTCTGCCTAAGCAACTCGATTCTATCGGTTAGAAGGAAAATTATTGTTTTTCCATGCGGCTCCTCAAGTGTCTTTAGCAATCTATTTTGTGCTACTGCGTTCATCCTATCAGCCTTATTTATAATTATAAATTTATAACTATTTTCAATTGGCGCTCTCGAAATTATCCCCTGCACGTCCTCAATCTGTGATGTAAGAAAATCATGTTCGCCTGCGGGATCAAAAAAATGAAAATCGGCATAGTTATTTTCCTTAAGCATTTTTAAGATGAGCGGAATTGATCGCTTCTTGTCTTCTCTAAAAATAACCCTTGAAACAAAATCAAAAATAAAATCTCTTCGTGTGCTTTCGCTTGAACCATATATGATATAGCTATGCATTAGATTGCCTGATTCTGCAATTTTCATCCATTTATCAAACAACAAAAGAAGCGTTCTCCTTACTCTTAAAAGAATACAAAACAATAACCAATAAAGAATCAATAAATTACAATGACTCTTTCATGAACTCCTCACAAATTTCTAAAACAGCATTTTTAACGCGACTGTGTATCTCATCAATGCTTCCCCTTCCATCAATTACAACAAAGCGCTCTGGATTCTTGCTTATAAGATCCTTATAGCCATTATAAACTTTCTGATGGAAACTTAATTTTTCAAGTTCAAGTCGGTCAAGATGGGTTCTTCCTGCACCTAAATTATTGTTTCTAGATGCTGATTCTGAATTTTCAAATTCATAAGACGAATGTACAGACTCATTAGAAGAAACACTTTCAGCAATTCGATTCCTTGCAAGTTCAGGGTCAAGATCAATAAATATTGTGCGATATGGCACTGTATGACTAACCGCTATTTTGTTAATAACTGAAACACATTCACCAAGCTGCCTACCATAGGCTTGATATGCTATTGAGGAATCTACAAAGCGGTCACAAATAACGAGCTTGCCTTCTTCAAGTGCTGGCTTAATGATTTCTTTAACATGTTGAGCTCTAGCGGCAGCATAAAGCATCGCCTCAGTCAAATCGTCCATCTCGATATGAGCATTGTCTAATATGATATCTCGAATTTTTTCTCCGATTTTAGTTCCGCCAGGCTCCCTTGTAAAAAGTATCTCAAAATCAAAAATAGAATTCTGGCACAAAAAGTCTCGCAACAAGTTAATTTGCGTTGTTTTCCCAGAACCGTCAGGTCCCTCAATGGAAATAAATAATCCTTTTTTCACAAATTTCACCTAAATTTATCTTTTCTAATAGACACTTGTGATTGATCTTTTTTAGCCCGATCTCTTTTCTTTGAAGCACTGAGTGCCTTATAGGTGTATCGTATGAGATACAGCGAAAAAATAAAGAAAGGCAAAACGATCAAACAAACAAATATAATTTTCATGAGTATCATTATATCATATTTTCCTTTATTTTACAGAATAAAATACCAATCTGACTGACCTAAGAATCATAAATATTAAAAAACCGCTAAACAAATGTCCAGCGGTTTAAGTCAAACCGGCAACGACCCGCTTTCCCAGGCAGTCACCCACCAAGTATCATAGGCGCTAAGGAGCTTAACTTCTGTGTTCGAGATGGGAACAGGTGTGACCTCCTTGCTATTGTCACCGGATTTGTTAGAAAGTACCATAAGT
>JAQYRL010000084.1 GCA_028725765.1 Clostridiales bacterium | reverse complement strand
AGGACTGCACCTCATCAGCAAAGAAATCCTCGCAAAGCGAGGACTCATAAGCTGTTTAGATTACTATTTAGGTTGAACCGCCGTATGCCGAACGGCACGTACGGTGGTGTGAGAGGGGCTACAAGTTAGCCCCTACTCGATAAAGGAATTTTATATGCAGAAAAAAACTCTTTCAATAACTCTAGTAGGGCTTGCAATTATTTTGTTGTCCGTATTCCTGTATTTTCTTTTCAACCCCGTAATATATAAGGGAGGCATTTTCAATAGAGTAGTGCATGCCGAATATAAGGAAAAGTTTAATATAAAGGATCATATTAGTTTTGTATTTCTTGGGGACAAGGAGGATGTCAGGCTTGTAGGCTCTGTCGACTCACAGAAGAAGGGGCAATATGATGTAAAAATAAGATGTCATAATAGGGTTAAGCCTTTAACGGTAGAGGTGTCAGACTTAAAACCGCCAACTCTTAAGGTTAGCGACTACAAAACAGATGAGTTTGAAAAAGTAAATGTTAACAGTTTCGATCCTAAGGTTAGGGACGCTGATCCTATTGATAAAATAAAAATGACCTTGGGTAAAGAGGAGCCTCTTGAGAAATCGGGGGAGTATGAGGTTAAGATAACAGCCGAGGATTCTTCGGGCAACAAAACATATAAGAAAACGAAATTAGAGCGAGTTGATGATAAGACCCCACCTGTATTATCTGTTGGCTCAAATCTGTTTTGTACAGCAGGCCAGGATTTGACAGACGAGGTTCTCTTAAACGGAGTATCTGCTCAAGATGATTTTGACAAGAGTCCACAAATTACAATCGATAGCAGTGAGGTTCAAACGGGTACTCCTGGGACGTATAGAGTTAAATACGAATGTAAGGACAGATCGGGTAATATTTCAGAAGCTACAAAAGATATCGTAGTATCCGCAACAATAGGGGATAATCAAAAGGTAATATATTTAACCTTCGATGATGGGCCATCACCGAATACGGAGAAAATTCTGAACATTCTCGCAAAATACAATGTCAAGGGAACGTTCTTTGTGACTGGAAATGATGCGAGCTTCAGGCATTTAATAACCCGAGCTGCAAAGGAGGGCCATACTGTCGGATTACATACATACACGCATCAATATAGCATATATTCAAGTGAAGAAGCATTTTTTTCAGATCTCAGCAATGTGCAGAACATGGTAAAGCAGCTGACAGGAATAGATTCTCATCATATTAGATTTGCAGGCGGATCGAGCAACACTGTAAGTAGAAACTATAACCAAGGTATAATGTCGCACCTTGTGAAGGATGTACAAAATAGAGGGTTTAAATACTATGATTGGAATTCTTCGTCAGGTGATGCAGCGGGGAATTTGGTTTCAAAGGATAGCATAGTTGCAAACTCAACATCGTCTAGTGCAAATCACATTTGTCTTTTGATGCATGATTCGAGACCAAAAACTACGACTGTAGATGCTTTGCCTCAGATAATTGAACATTATAAGAAGCTGGGATATGCCTTTCTACCGATAAGTGACAGCACTCCGGTGTTCCACCATGGTGTGAATAATTAAAGAAATAAAATTCAATAAATTTGTAAAGAAATCCTTTGGATTTGTGAAAACATAAGAAAACTCGTGAAAGCCTGTGAAAGTCCGTGAAGTTTTGTCCATTAAAAATGATTGCTGTTACAAAATTAAATAATGTTGTATAATAGCCGTAGCGATAAGTGGTTAGTTTGTTGCTACGGTTTTTAATGCAAACTGAGCTTTAGAGTGGGGAACTAGCCAAGATGAATAGTGAAAGCATTAGATATATAAAAAGCGTGATAAATAAATATATAGTCGAATAAAACCGAAAGCACAGGTCTAAGAGGCATTGAGAATTAGGGAAAAAAAGGGAGGGATTTCTATGAGGCGAAGGTTAAGCGCAATAGTTTTGGCGTTTGTGATGTGCATTTCAATGGTGCCTGCATATAAGAGCTTTGCAGCTGAAAATGCAACATTTGAAGTGGAGGCTACTATCTTTACAAAAGCGGAAGCTACTGACTTGAGAATACAAGAAGGTAGTGGATGGTTTGCCGATGTATACGAAATTGAAGAATCTGATATCAAAAGTGTAGAAACTTTGACTGACGGCATCAAGAAGTATAAAGTGGCTTTTGATGTCGAATGTGAGGACGGAGATTACCGAGAGGGAGAAAGTATAAGGTTTTCGCTGATTGGAGTAAAGTCGGATGCTATAAAGGCGACAGTTGCGAGAAATGAAAGTGGCAACCTTGGCGTTAAGTTAATATTTAAAGAGAAAAATTTATTAACAAAGCAGCATAAGGTGAATTTGGCAAGTGATAACGGCAGCACAATTCAGACGGATGCTACGCAATTTAGCTTTACGATAAAAGTCAACGGAGTTGACACGGCAGTTTATGTAGCTAAACAAAACAACGGAGAATATATTTTCAGAGAGAGTATAGACATAGATGATAACGGTAATCCCGTGGGGAATAACCTAGGCGACGGCAATGAGCTTGTTGGACAAATTATAAATCTTGGTGGCAATGGCGCTAACAGTGAATATAAGATAGTTAAGGCGTCAAGGAACGAGGATGATTATAATTTGACGCTAAAGAAAATAGAACTTGAAAATAGAAAGGTCAAGGTAGTTTTAGATACTGAAATGGGGCTGGCTGTTGGACCTGACTTTAAGTTTGAGTGTGCCGGCAAGGTGATAGACAAAACCGTTAATCCAACTGAAAAATACGGACCACATGAGTTTGATGTTTTGCTTGAGAACATCCCTAAGGGCGAGGATGCGAAGGTTTCTAAGCTCCCTGATAGTATGGAATACTTTTACAAGATTGTTGACCAGCAATATGACAGAGATAAGGATGAGTTAAGAGTAAAACTAGGGAGAAATATTGCGATAATAATCTCTGATGCAAAGGACGGCGTGAAATACGATAATTTTGCGATTGCACATCATGAGAGTGGATTTTCGTTTAAGATTTTCGATGTTAAGGGTGAAAAACTGCTTGGTGAAAGCGAGAATGCAAACGTTCTAGGTGTCGGCAATGTCAATTTCTTTTATGGATTGCTTCCTGGTGACTATATTGTAAGAATTGATAAGGTTCCTAATAAATTTAAGGATTTTGATACAAGTAGAGATTATAAGCTTCGTATAGCAAAAGACGGCAAGCCAACCATGGAAATTTTTCAAGAGCAAGGATATGCTTATGCCAATCCATATGGGGGAATAGATAAACCTAGGTTTGATGATTCTATTCGCGCAAAAATGCATTCTGGAACCAAGACACCTTTCTTGCTTTTGATAAATAAGAAATCACAGGATAAAAAGGTTATTGTAGATAATGAAAATAATGCTGAGTTATATCAAACGCAAAAGAATATTGGGGATGAGGTTGAGTACAAAATAACCAGGAGCATAAGCCCTGACCATAATTTTGTTTTTAGATACGACAAATATGTTAATGTGGGCGCAAAGACTGATCTATCGTTTGAGGATGCTTTAGATAAAAGACTTGAATATATTGACGGAAGCCTTTACATCAAGGTAGATGGAAAGCCGTCTGATGAATTTGAGGCAGAGTTTGATAAGAATGCCAATAAGATCGTCGTGCGAGACAAGAGCAAGCCGGATTTGGTGAAGTTCGATTTCAATACGGCAACTAAGCTGCCTGCAAATAAGACTTTAGAGGTTGGATTTAGAGCCAAGGTTAAGAACTTCGGCAAAGAGAATCAGAGTATTTATAACAGCTTTGGCACAACAACAGAGATAGCTCTGAATATAGAATTAAAGTGCAACAAAAAATGGTATGGTGGGAATGAGCTTTTGAAAAATCTAGAACCGGAAAAATTCATTGAAAATTTTGAGGTTGAGGGATATTTTGGCGGAAACAAGATTGCAACATATAATGTAAAGGATTATCTGAAGCCGGGAAGTATAGCCCAAAAAGAGAGTAGCAAGGATTTCAGCTTTATAGTTCACAAATTGCCTAAATATACGGAATCAGAACTTAAAAAGCCAGAGGAGCAAAGAACACCTATTGAGTATCGAATCGTTGAAAAAGCAAATATTTTGTCAAGCAAATTTGAGAAAATAGTTCATAATAGCAACCCCCTAACTATCAATAATGTTTTTAAGCGTGAAAAAATCGATATCAATATTATTAAAAAGTGGGAGCTATTGGAAGACGAAAAAGGAAAAGCGGATAGCTATACACCAGTATTTACACTTACCCAATCAAATGGCAAGAATCAAGAGGTGAAACAGTACACCTTCAGCAAGGAGAAGACGGAGCTTGTGGATGGCAACGGAGAAATATTTAAATACGAAATCTTTGAGGAGTTTGACGGCAAAATTCAAAAAGCAGAAAAAACTCCAAGTGTGTCATATGAGGATGGTTGCTATAAGATAAAAGACCTGCCAAAGACAGATCTTAACGGTGAAGAATATTTTTATGAGGTCAAGGAGGAAAAGATCTTAAAAAATGGCAAAAATGTGACGGATGATTTCGCTGTTACAGGCAATAAAGAAAAATTAGCAGTTGATACTGCTACAGGCGAATATTCTAAGACAATTATAAACAAACAGAAGCCGCCTATACCAGAGAATCCACCTGAGCCAAACACTCCGCCAGAGCCTGGAAAACCACATGAGGAATATAATCCTAAGAGTCCAGATACGGGAGATATGGGATACAGAGGTATTCTGCTTTTTACAATGTGTGTATCAGTTATGACGTATAGCTTGTATAAGGTGAGATCTAGTAAAAAAATTATAGAATAAAGGAAAACTGTAGGGGAGGCAGCGTGAATGCAAAGGGAAGTCAAAATTGGCGATTTTTTGAAGATATTTGAAATTGGCATGATTATTTTCATGTTGTTATTTATGATATTTGCATTTCTTCCGAGCAAAAGTCAAAAAGTTGAAAAAAAGCCTTTTGTAAAAGGCATGGTATATTCGGGAACGGAGCGCAATGGGAAGTTTGATGGCAAGGGAAAACTTAAAGTCGAGAATGTAGGGCTTTTTAAAGGCAACTTTTTAGACGGAAGATTTAATGGGGTCGGAAGGTTCGTTTTTGATGATGGAACAGTTTACGAAGCAAATTTCAAGGGCAAGCAGGGAATAGACTCTGTAACTTTAAAAGATGAGAATGGTGACATCTGGAAAAAGGGTGAGGGTGTCTGGGTAAGAGAGGCTAGCAAAGATGAGAATTAAGGGGCTGGACTCGCTTAGAGTTTTTTCGATTTTGATAATACTCATATATCATTTTTTCGGCAACTTTATGCCTGCTGGATTCTTGGGCGTAAACATACTTTTTGTCATGTCCGGATTCTTGATTATGCGAAATTTTTTGCATGAAATTGATCAAAGTGGAAACATAGACATTCGCAAGTTTTATCACAAAAGATTTGTGCGAATTATGCCCGCTATTTTGTTGATGGTGATAATCGGACTAATTCTGGTGAATTTTGTGAGCAAAGACTATACGCAGGGTTTACCGCAGCAAGTTGGTGCTACCGTTTCATTCACGACAAACTGGTACGAGATTGTAAATGGGGGGAGCTATGAGGCTCAGTTTATAAAGCATATTTTCCTTCATACATGGTTTCTGTCGCTGGAGATTCACTTTTATATTTTAATTCCTATAATATTGATTCTCACGTTCCTTACGCTCCTTATTTATAAAAAATACGGAAATAGAAACTTAGAAGTCGGAGATAACGAACTTGGAAATTCACCAGTAGGGTGTATTAATATGAAGTTTGCATTGAAGCTTCTGTTTGCCGCTTTGGCGTTGGTATCGTATGCTATGCTCTATTTCAGCGTAATCCGAGGAACTTTTTCAACAGCGTTCAACTATTTTTCTGACTTTACTAGAATGGGTCCACTTTTCTTGGGTGCGGCCTTAGGCACATTTATGTCTGACAAAACAGAAATGGCAGATGCAAATGGAAAGACTTATCTACAAAAATTTAAGCCTATGCCGATGACAGCATTAGTTGTGCTAATAGTCGTTACCTTGTTTTTATCATTTAAATTCAGCTATACGGACAAAAATACCTATCTTATAGCATTCATCTTGGTGGATGTACTTACAATTTTAGCGATAATGCAATGCTGTGCAGCGGAAGAAGTTAAAGAACCCGAGTTCATTAATACAATTTCAAAGTATACTTATGGAGTATATATTTTCCATTGGCCGTTCTTGATAATGATATCAAGTCTAACCGACTCGCTAATCAAATACCCTATCATCATCGCATTAACCGGAGCGACTGTTTTGTTCAACCAAAAAATATGGGAACCCATCTTCAGGGGCGAGTTGACGAAACTCAATCAAGCTCAATTTGGTGATACAGCCAACAAAGCAATTGTGATGTCGTCACCCATTATAATAATAGGGCTTACAATATTAGTAGGCTTGAAAGCACCAAACATGATTAGCTTAGAAAAGCAGATTTGGGAAAAATCTGTATCTCAAGACATACAAACAATTTCTGCTGACAAAGAGAATCTAAAGATGAGTATTAACAAAGTTAGTGACTACAGACTAGCAAACAGGTCCGAAAAACTAACGATAAATATGCCAGCTGACTTGCATACTAAGGGTTCAACGACTCTAGTCGGCGATAGCGTGATGCTTGGACCGAAATCATATTTGGAAGAAAACATACCGAACCTCATAGTAGACGCAGAGGGAAGCAGGCTTCTTGATTCTGGACCTGAGGTTATTAAAGATATGGCAAGGCAGAATGAACTAGGTGAAATTGTAGTTGTAGCGCTTGGTGCTAACTCAATCAGAGATCCTGAGGAATCTTTGAACAAAATATTAGACGCAATGCCTAAAAAGAAAAAAGTCATCTTTGTGACCCCATATAATGGTAGAGATAATTCTACGGCAGTCGCCAAGGTTATGAGAAAGATCGCAAACAAGGAGAAATATATAACGTTGATGGACTGGCAGAAATATGCTTCTAAAAATCCTGATTTTTATAAGGGGACAGATGGAATACATTTCTATGGACACATGGATACCTATGCTGAGTTCCAGAGGCAACTTTTAAAAGCAATAAGCAGGGCCGCAGAATCCAAGGAAACCAAATAAATTTCAATAAATTGAATGAAAATTTTAAAAAATTCAAAAAAGCAGTTGACAAGGAGATAAGTAGGTGGTAAAATAGTCAAGCTGTCGCAAAACAGGGACCCTAGAGGCTATAAAAACTCAAGGCTCTAAAAAAGGCAAAGTCAATGTAAAAATAAAAGCAAAGAAATGCAAAAAAGATATTGACAATGCGAGTAAGCGATGGTAGAATATATATCGCTGACCACAAAAAGAGGCAGCGAAGGCACAAGGAAAAAGTGCCAAGAACCTTGAAAACTTCATAGTGTAAGAAACTTAGTCAAAGAGAAGTGAAATTCTCAAAAAACCAAGTACAATCTGAAAAAGATTGGTAAGAAACTTTAAAAGGTTTCTGACAATTCCAAAAATAACGGAAAACA
>JAQYRL010000083.1 GCA_028725765.1 Clostridiales bacterium | reverse complement strand
TAGCTAATTCACTGTTTCAGTGCCTTTTTCTGACATTGCTTCAACGGTTATGGCTTCAATATAAGTAAATGACCCCACGGTTGGATCGTTGCCCTGACGTATATATCCCCTAACTTTAATCCAAGTATCACCTATTGTGAATTTATCATATTTGGGATCAGGATTTTTGACATCAGGAGGATAAATACCGCTTGCTGCACCGCCATTTGAACCTGGAGGAGCATCATTTATTACACTCATATTATCTCCATGATATTCCATACCAACAAAACCAGTTGTACAGCAAGGGCATGTAGGTCCTTTTCTTCCAACATATGTACGTAGGCCATCCCAAATATAAAATCCTTCAATTTCAACAGTTTTGCCGACATAGGCTGTAGGATTAATATAGCAATCGTTAATTAACGATACATAATTATTATCTTTAAAAATAATCTCAGCCTTCTTTTTCTTTGAGAATTTTTTTCTATCTTTCGCGACGTCATGCGGATACTCTTCCCCATTGCTTTTTGACAAATCAGTATCTGATGATTTGCCGTCTTCCGGCGACTGTTTTGTTGCATTACTTGAAGACTTTTGCTTGTCAGATACCTTCTTTAGAGAATCATTTGGGAGCTTACCATTATTTTGTGTGTCATTGCCCAAACAGCCTGAAAGTGATAGTAACAAAATAAGTGTGATGGCCAATATTAGTGTTTTTTTCATTGATTAACCTTCCTGATAGCAGAATTAATTTGATTTACTACTCCCTATAACAGAGCAAACTGCGAAAACAGCCAAGTTTATAATCACAATACTTGCCCCGGTTGGAGTTGACATCGTGTATGAAATGTAGATTCCTATGACAAAACAAAGGATTGATATAATAGCAGATGTTATTACTACTGTTAAAAATCTTTTGCATACCCTCATGGCGGATAAGGCAGGCATCACAACGAGGCTTGATATTAGCAGAGCACCCATCATCCTCATACCGAGAACCACGGTTATGGAAGTCAGAGCGGCCAGGAGCATGTTATAGATATTTGTATGGATACCGGTGGCTTTAGAAAAATCTTCGTCAAAAGTTATCGCAAATATTTTGTTGTAGAAAAATACAAACAGGATCAAGACGATGATTGATAAAATTACGGATAGTATCACATCCGAGGTGCTCATTGCAAGGATGCTGCCGAACATGTAGTTGCATACATCGGTGTTCATACCTTGGGTAAGGGAAATAACCATGACACCTATTGCAAGGCTGCCGCTCATCAGAAGTGCAGTTGCCGCATCACCTTTTATCTTTGAGTTTTCAGTAATTCTCAGGACAAAGAAGGCAGACAAGAGGCATACTGGAATGCTTACTAAGAGAGGCGCAGCGTTAAAGGCATATGCGATCGCAAGCGAAGCAAAACCGACGTGTGAAAGACCATCGCCAATCATAGAAAATCTCTTGAGAACCAGGCTGACCCCCAGGAGTGCAGCGCATAATGAAACTAAGATTCCGACTATGAGTGCACGTTGAAGGAAGGGGAATTGTAGCATTTGGATAAAATCATTCATGTAAATGTCCTCCTCCGTGCGATCTATGTTCTTCAGAGATGTCCTCACAAACAGGGCATCCTGTGAATTGTTTTCCTAGGGATGTGTTCATGTAATCGTCCGTCTTGCCGAAAAACAGTTGCCTGTTATCGAGATGAAGTATGTGACTGCCGTAAGTTATGGCGCCGTGGATATCATGTGAAATCATTATGATTGTTATGCCCATCTCCTGATTAAGCCTATAAATGAGTTTGTACATGTCTTGTGTCATCAGTGGGTCAAGACCGGTGACAGGCTCATCGAGCAAGATGACTTTGTCGGTTGCGCAGAGGGCGCGGGCCAGGAGGACACGCTGTTGCTGTCCTCCTGACAGCTCGCCGTAGCAACATGCTGATAGATGCGAAATGCCAAGTGCATCCATGTTGCTACGGGCGGATTCTTTATCCGCCTTATTGTAGAACGGATAAAGCCCGCGCTTGTTGAGCCTGCCAGACAGCACAATCTCAAAAACACTACCTGGGAAATCCCTTTGGGCAGGCGTCTGCTGCGGTAAATAACCAACCTCGTTAGGCTTGAGACCATCTCCCAGTATAATTTCACCGGAATGCGGAGTTTTTAAACGGAGCAACCCCTTAGCAAGGGTACTTTTTCCAGCACCATTTTCACCGACTATACAAAGATAGTCCCCCTTATTAAGTTCAAAATTTAAATTTTCAACTACGAATTTGCCATCATAGGCAAAAGATAAGTTTCGGCATGTAATTAACGCCATATATCGACTCCTTACTCTAGTTTCAAGCCCTGTAGTTCAGAGTATCTTAGTCCAAAGATTCTCAGTTCAAAGGTTCTCAGTTCAAAAATTTCTAGTTCAAAGCTTCTTCAAGAGGTTTAAGATTTTTCTCCATAAGAGATAAATAGGTTTCACCTTTTTCAAAATCCTCTTTTGTTACATTATGCACAGCATTTAACTGCAACATCTTTGCACCCGTTGATTCTGCAATGCTTTCTGCTATTTTGTTGTTCGAAAGCTCTATGTGGAAAATTACAGGAATTTGATCCTCCTTGACCTTATTAGTTAGGAATGCAACTGTGCTAGCGCTTGCCTCTGTATCCGTTGAGCAGCCAGGAAATGCCGCATAGTATTTGAGGCCATATCTATCAACAAAATATCTAAATGGGAATCTATCTCCAAAGATTATTTCTTTTCTTTTGCCTTTTTTTACAACATCTTCAAATTTTTTATCTAAATCTTCAAGTTTTTTTATGTAATTTTCGGAATTATTCTTATAATACTCTGCATTATCAGGGTCTAATTTTGAAAGTTCAGTAGTTAATTTTTTTACTATCTGAATTGCATTTTGAGGTGAGGTCCAAACGTGTTCATCTTGCTCAGGCTCATCAGCATCGTGTTCATGATCATGCTCATCTTTGCCTTCGTCCTCATGGTCATGTTCATCCTCATGCTCGTCAGTGTCTTCATCATGGTTATGATCGTGCTCTTTTTCCATGCCTTCCACATGCTCTTCGGCTACAGTTTTGACACAATCCATCACGGTTAAAACTTTCATTTTGTCATTTTCATTACCATCTAATATTTTCTCGACCCACTCGTCAGAATCGCCACCTACATATGCAAATAAGTCAGCGCTGCTAACTGTTTTCATGTCCTTAGGCGTAGGCTCGTAGCTGTGTGTTTCGGCACCTGGGGTCATAAGCATCGTTAAATCAATCTTATCGCCACCGATTTCTCTGAGGAAGTCGTAAATCGGAAAAATTGTTGCAACTACCTTGACTTTCTTCGAGGACTTTTCCTCATCTTTATTGCTAGAACAACCGTAAAAACAACTAGCACACATAACCAAAACAAGTGATAGAGCCAATAATTTTGAGAATTTATTCATACGTATCCTTTCATAATCTTTACTTATTGAATTTCTGATGAAGCTAGGATATCTTCAATATTTTTACTGCTAATGCTTGCAACCACAGTGACCGTAGAAGATTGTTTTTTCTGGGTTTACACTAAAACTGTGATCCTTTTGCAGATGTGCATAAAGATGCCCAATTTCATGGCATTCGAAATTTACTACTTTACCACAATCTTCACATTGAAGGTAAAATTTAATATTATCGGACTTGCCGCCAGGGTTTGAAGCTCTATAAGATTTTGATGCTACACCCTCTAGCTGATTACTGATTACAAGGCCTTCTTTTTCCAAATTTTTGAGATGCCTATAGATTGTTGTTAATCCCATCTTTTCTCCGAGCGCGGACAATCCGTCAAGGATTTCTGAAGCGGACTGATAATCATCGCCCATTTTTTCTATGTACGACAAAATAGCTGCCCTTTGTTTGGTTGCGTAATTAGAAGACATATCTTTCTTGTATGATTAATTCGAAGCTAAATCATACTCTCCTTTCCATTTTTACTGTTTATGTCATAATACATTCAGATACTGTGGACTTTTAATTTGTTTTTTGTAGCTTGACTACTTGATAGGAGTGTATTGCCATCTCAT
>JAQYRL010000082.1 GCA_028725765.1 Clostridiales bacterium | reverse complement strand
GGATGAGCTTGGACTTAAGAAGGAAGACTATTGGTGGTACTTGGAGCTCAGAAAGTATGGCGGTGTTAAGCATGCGGGATATGGGCTTGGTTTCGAGAGAATCATAATGTATCTTACAGGAATTTCGAATATCAGAGACGTGCTCCCAATTCCTAGAACACCAAAGAGCGCAAACTTCTAAATGATTTAGTTTAATCTAGTAACAATGTATAAAAGATAATATTTGTATTAATGGAAGCCGGTGTTAAAAAACAATTATGACACTTGATACTTAAACTCTAAATTGATATATTGAATTAAAGTAAAGTAATAAAAGAACGATTTTTTATAAATATTTTTAACAAAGTAAGGAGAGAAAATGAAAAACCTTAAGTTAATGTTGGTATCCGCATTGGTGTTCCTGGTCGGTGCGGGGATGATAATGCCAAATTTATCTCAAGTTCATGCTCAAGAGGAAAATGACTATGGGGTAGTGGGCGCTTATGAGGCCTATTCCATAGCTGAGAACTTATATGAGCAAGGCAAAAAAGTAAAAACAGGAAACGAAATGATTCGAATTCGTTCAAATCCTAAGGGTGGCTCTGAGGAAGTAGGAGAAATAGCCTACTGTTTCAATGCTGATAGAGCGGTTCCAGATATTCATGGAGCGACACCTGATTTTGTGGGAGAAGATTATTCGGAAGATACGTTAATAACATATACAAAAGTAGCGGGGACAGCTAGTAAATTCTCTTCACTTGCAGTTAATGCAAGAGAAAATGCAAGAAATGCTATCTTGAAAGTTATGTATAACGGTTTTCGTGACGGAGATGCAAAACGAGTAGATGAGATAAAAAATGCATTTAAAGCGAAGTATCCGAATACGCCAGAAGGAAATATATCTGACGCTGAGCTATATGCTGCCACTCAAAAAGCAATATGGTATTACACAGATTCTCAAGAATTGGCTACACAAAAACCTAGTGAAGCAGAAATTAAGGGTGATGAAATTGATGCTACCATGAATACAAAATCATGGTATGTTTATCAGTTCTTATTGGGTCAAGCTTTAACAGACGATAACCCTCTAAAGGGAATGACCTTGAATGAAGTTCCAGCTAATAATACCTTGGATTTATACAAACCTACAAGGGCTCATCAATTGCACAATAAGGGTTATCAAAATCTGCTTTCAAGTAAGTTTGTTACATCAAATACTGAAACAAATTATTCAGAATTCGATGTAAAAATTAAGAAAATAGATAAAGATGGTAATTCTATTCTCGCAAATGCTCGTCTTAAACTTGAAGCGGTAAATAATGGCAGTAACGATCAAAGACTTTTCATGTGGACTACCAAGGAAGACGGTGGATTAAATCCAACTACATTTAAACTTCCTGCAGGTGAATATCTTTTGACAGAATTAAGTGCTCCAGAGGGATACAAATTAGCAGAACCTATTAATGTTAAAGTTTCTGATACAGGAGAAGTCACATATAACATCAAAAATAAAGCAGAAACTATCACTGCAAATGATAAAACAGTAGTCATGGTAAATGAAAAGACTGCTACTATGACTGTCAATGTAAATAAAGAATGGAAGGATAAAAATGACGCAACTCCATCTGATTTAGATTTCCTTACTACAAAGGTAAAACTAATGGCAGATGGCAAGGCTGCGGTTGATGCATCTGGACATGCAGTTCCTGAACAACTTTTAAGTAAAGGAAATCAATGGAAGGCGTCTTTTACAAATCTACCGATATATAAAGACGGAAATACTTCTGGTGACAAAATAGTTTATACCGTATCTGAATCCGAGATGAATGAAGGATATAAATTAATTAAAGGTGGAGATGCAAAGGTATCTGGAGATGCAGATAAGGATGTAAATACTATTCAATTAGTTAACAAAGAAACAGATACAACAGAGCCCGAAGAAACGCTTATAACTAAAGTACAAGTAAATAAAAAATGGAGTAATCAAGATAAAAAATCAGATAAGGACATCTATTTTGAGCTTTGGAAGGTAAAGGATGGCTCTGAAAGTGTAGTTACCTTAAATGATTTTGCACTTAAGCCTAAAGCTTTTCAAGCAAAACAAAAGCTTCCTTCAAATGGAAATATGGTTGTTTGGGATAAACTATATTTGAAAGAGCAGGGCTATACATTCAAAGTAAAAGAAGTTGATGAAAGCGGTAACGCTTGGCAAGACAAGACAAATGGATATAAGGAAGGCTCTGCCAAAATTGAGTCCAATGTTGATAAAGGTAAAGAGTTACTTATTTTTGATGTAACGAACAATTACGAGGAAGTAGCAAAAACGAAGGTAAACTTCTCTAAGAAAGCTCTAACAGAAAATGGAGAAGAGTTAGCAGGAGCAACTATTAAGCTAACAAAGGAAGATGGAAGCTTAGTCAAAGAATGGGAAACTGATGGAAGTGTAACAGAGTTCGAATTAGAAGACGGAATCTATACATTTACAGAAGTATCAGCACCAGACAAATATCAAGTAGCAACAGCTATTACCTTTGAAGTGAAAGACGGAAAAGTAACCGTAAAAGGAACAGAAGTTAGCGGAAACACATTAGTAATGGTGGACAAGCTGAAGGAAGTAGCAAAAACGAAGGATCAGCTCAAAGAAACACAAAAAACAAAGGCTCAGCTGAAAGGAGCACCAAAAACTGGAGATGAATTTAATCCAAGTTTATATGCTGGCATTATTTCCTTAGTAGGTGGAGCGTTAATAATTCTTGGGATCAAGAGAAGAAAAATTTGAATCTAAAATAAAATTTAGTCATATTGATTGTTGAATTTTGATGGGTATCCAATAGGTTCTCGTAAACCAAAAACTACTAGATCCTTAGACATTAAACTTCGCGGATATCCCTATTTAAAAAATGTGCCAAAAGTGTTGTTATACACTGATGGCACATTTTTATGATAAAGATTTAAAAAGGTTATGTAAAATTAAAATTTATATAAATGTGAAAGCTGTTAAAATTTAAAGCAATTTATTGAATTAAGAGGATAGAAGCCTATTCTCGGTGCTTCAGGACTTCTCCGAAATTTATCTTTGAAATGGTGTATACCTGCCCGATACAAACGAGTATATAGATCAATATCGCATATCCGAATGCTTTGAAGAACAGAGTGTTGCTTATTGCCAGCTCAAAATATCCCGCAAATTTGCTGAAGGCGACAAAGGAAATATAGCTTAAAAGCTTCTTTTGGAGAGGCCAGCTCAAAATAAAGGTCATAATAAGCACAATGGTTGTAGGCATGATATATATTAAACTAATTTCGCGTCTTGTATATCCAAATATTTTGAGATAGGCTATTGAAAGCCTATTTTTGTTTATTATTATTTTGGTAAGTATGAATATAAACACAAAGAAGAATGTAAATGAAGCGTAGGTAAATACATCAATCATAGGGCCTACGATACTCTTTAATGTTTTGCCGGCATCGCTTACGGTTTCTTTGTCGACTGTGTTCGCCAAAAAGCGTTCGTCTATATTTAGTTTCTCATTGCTTAGGTAACCATTGAAGTACCCTTCATCCTTGCCCAGAATTTTATTCATATGCTCCCTTGGGAAAAATGCTGTAAGAGCAGGTTCATATTTAAATATAGCGGAAATTCTATATTTCTCAGTTTTTCCAATGATTCCGTTTTTTATTTTTATGTAATCGCCGACATCTTTTTCGGCTTTCTTTGCCAATCCATCGCTTATAACGACATTTTTCTCATCTTTCGGCAAATCTAGTTCTTTAAAGTAAGTGCTGTTATCAGAGATGCCCATAATCGAAATTTCCTCATTGCTCCTTCTTATCCTCATATAAACCGACGCAGATGAAATGGTAAACTTTTCAGCCTGCTGCTTGATGCTTGAACCTGAGGCGTTGTTTGAATGTGAGCTGATGCTTGAACTAGAGTCGATGCTTGCATGTGAATCGATGCTTGAATTTGAGCCAATTGCTTCAAGCGGCACAGGGCTCTTAAGTATATACTGGTACTTGGAGACAAGCCCAGTTGAAGAAGCCTTGCTGAACTTATCAAAGGTCGGCGATGCGGAGAATGCATAGAAGAGCAAGATTGAAATTGTGAAAATCCCGATTGCCATTATGATGTAATCGCCTATGCTATTTATCAAAACCCTAACCCTGAACCTGGTTTTAAAACCGGCAGACTTGAATGGCTGTATCTTCCTATATTTCTTTTTGCTTATCGAATGCCTTAGAAAATCAAGAGGCGAATATTTTAAACTTTTAATAAGATAAGCGTAATTTATAAGAAGCATTATAAGGATAGGTACTACGGTAGTTAAAATCAGTGCATGGCTGTTGAACAACGCTTCGAAAGCAGGCAAATTGAAACTGCGATAGTAAGCGGTCGAATAAGGCTTGATCATAAGCGTATATCCCAAAATATTTCCGCAAATAGCAGCTGCTAGGGTTACAATAATAGGTGTCGCCATGTATTGCTTGAGAATTTCTCCCTTCCTATAGCCCGTTGCAAGAAGCGTGCCTATAATCTCTAAGTCCTCGACTATTTTGTTTGAGGAAGCAACCGCAAATAGAAAGGCTATTAAAATTACCATCAATGTTCCAAGTACCATCATCATAGGTCTGTCGCCACCCATGTCGTCCATCATATAGTTTATGCCCTTATTGTCCTCTGATTTCAGTAATCCGAGTAATGTGCCATCTGAGGATACCTTTGCGAAGAAATCATTTTCTATTTTATTTTTCACTTCTTGATTTGACTTAGAAATCGGAGTTTTTTCAACACCGATTTTAACGTTGTTTGCCGGCCTCAGTTCAGCATTTTTGAATCTGTAAGAAACCTGAAAAACGGTCTTTCCGGGATTAAACTTAGAAGCAAAATCCTTAGAAACAAGCCCAATGCCGAAGTTTATATTATCGAACATGAAATCGTTATTTTTCTGAAAAGGTGAGTTATAGTCAGGGCTGACGTATACGCCCACAATTTTCAACGTTCTTTCTTTAAGGTCAACAAAATAGTCGCCCGGCATGTAGATTTCATCGCCTAACTTTAGGTGGTTATTCTCAATATAATTTGCGCTCAAAGCGATTTCGTTTGACTTTCTTGCAAGACGGCCGCTGATTAGAATAGGTAGATTGATATTATCGCGATTCCCATAAAGCCTCAATATTTTTTTATGAGGAAGTTTAGCATCAACTCTATACATTTTTTCGATTGAAATATCACTTTTAGAAATACTGCGTTCAATGCTTTCGCTCATGGGAGCTGCAAGATAGATCTGACCATCCTCAACCCTTCCGGAATTCATAAGCTGATTGTTCTTAGCAGCACTGCTTTCAGAAACGATCAGGAAGCCGGATGTTACAGAAATCATAATCGTTAAAAGTATAAACAAAGCATTGTTTCTTATAAAATGTGATTTCAAATCTCTATAAACTCTTTTGTATAAAATTCTCATATCGACTCCTTTTGCTTTTCAGAATTTTAAGAATCCCGGGCTTAAAATTACCAAGTCAGCTTGCTTTTCAGAGTTTTAAGATTCCTGGGTTTAAAACTACCAAGTCAACTCCGTTGCTGCAATGACATGATTGTTAGTGATATTCTCGTGTATTTCTCCGTCTCTAAGGCGAATAGTTCTATGTGTTATATGTGAAATTGCTTCGTTATGCGTTGCAATAATTATTGTAGTATTAAATTTCTTATTTATATCGCATATTAATGTCAGAATTTCCTTTGAAGTTTTGTAATCAAGTGCACCTGTTGGTTCGTCACAGATGAGAAGAGAAGGCTTTTTAATCAATGCTCTTCCT
>JAQYRL010000081.1 GCA_028725765.1 Clostridiales bacterium | reverse complement strand
AATGTGCATGCCTGGAGATAACGTAACAATGGAGATTGATCTTATCACACCAATAGCAATTGAAGAAGGACTAAGATTTGCTATCAGGGAAGGTGGAAGAACAGTAGGTTCCGGAGTTGTAACTGAGATTATTGAATAATCAGTTCTCATCAAAAACTTATTGGAACTAAGCGTTAATTAAAGTCCAGTCGTTCTGACCTAAATTTAAAGTAGGTTCCGTAACAATGAATTATTGGGAGCTCTTCGGAGCTCCTTTATTTTGCAGAGGGGAATAATTGGATGGATCAGGGGAATGATCAAAAAATGCAAAAAAAGGTGAGTTTTTTTAAGAAATTCACACGTTTTTGGGGAGCGGTATTCACTTTAGTAAGTGCATTATTTTTGTCTACATTGTTTTATCTTGATATTCTTCCGCTTAATTACACAATTTATGCTTTTTTGGGAATCGCATTTTTGTGGCTTATGATTTTTCCGGCACTTTTTATTATAAAAATAAAAAAACCTAGAAAGATTATCGCTTTATTTTTTTCGTTTGTACTAATGCTTGGTTATGGCATAGGCATTTCATATCTTTCGGGCACTGCGAATTTTCTTAGCGGAATCACATCGTTTGCTTCGCAAACTAGAGAGTTTTATGTAATTGCCGAAAAGAACGACTCAGAATATAATAAGTTGGCTGATATCGCAGGTGCGAAGGCGTTTGGCGTAGATGATGAACAAGACGGCAAAAAGGAAGCGTTTAAGGAGATTAAGGGCAGATATCATGCCTCAGTAGGGTATTACGAAGATATCCCAAGCCTAGGAGATGGTCTTTTAAATGGAGATTGCAGACTCATACTTTTAAGCGAAATGGACAAAGGCACTATGCTGCAAATTTCTCCTGATTTTGAGTCCAAAACCAAGGTTATAGGAAAAATAAGGATTAAAATAAAAGAAAAATCAATAGCCAAGAGGAAAAATCTGAAAACAGATTCATATAATATCCTTATAAGTGGGATTGACCACGATAAAAATATCGACGAAGAGGGCAGATCAGATGTAAACATGCTCGTAACGGTTAATCCAAGAACGAAAAATGTTTTGTTGACTTCAATACCACGAGATTACAGAGTTAGGCTCAAAAAATTTGGAAATGCTGAGGATAAGTTAACGCATACTGGACTCTATGGTGCAGATTGCACGGTTCATGCAGTTGAGGACCTTTTAGGTGTTGATGTAAACTATTATGTGAAAGTTAATTATGCAACTGTAAGGGAAATGGTGGATGCCATAGGTGGAATAGATGTATATTCCGATATGCCGCTTTCGCTTAAAGCTGAAAACCAGCAATACTACACATATGTTCAAGGTAATAATCATTTAAATGGTGATCAGGCACTGAGATTTGCAAGGGAAAGAGATTCTTATGAATCAGGAGATATCCATAGAAATATGAACCAACAGGCCGTAATGAAGGCCATAATTGAAAAGGGAACGAGCAGTACAACCATTTTGAGTCAGTATGGGGATATACTGAGCGGCCTTCAGGGCTATATAAGAACCAACTTATCCGAGAGAGAAATCAAAACTATTATTAAAAATGAACTTAAAAATATAGGTGGATGGAAGATTACTTCTCAAAATATAACAGGCGAAGGAAATTCTGATGTCGTGTATTCTTCGCCACAAACTTACGTTTATATCATGGAACATGACGATGAAGTAATTGAAAAATCAAGGCAAAGGATACTTAGGGTGCAAAAAGCCTCAAAATAAAGGTTGACACAAAGCTTTTGATAGAGTAGAATATATAAGCATATTTGTGATCAATTTTCAAAACAGAGTCAAAGACTCTGGATTTTGAATTTGGAGAATAGCACTTTAAGATATATGCTTAGACCGTATGATTGGAGGTAGCGATGAGAGTTAAAGCAACCCTTGCATGCACAGAATGCAAGCAGAGAAACTATAATACTATGAAGAACAAGAAAAACAATCCTGAGAGGATTGAGATGCAGAAATACTGTAAGTTCTGTAAGAAATCTACTCTTCATAAGGAGACTAAGTAAAAACTCATTTGTGAGTGCAAACTTAGCTATTAAAGGAGTGTCAACAAATGGCAGCTACTAATAGAGAAAAAATAAAAAAAACCGCAGCGGCACGAGCAAATGCTGCAAATAAAAAAAATACTTCAGCTAAGGAGTATTTTAAGGGTGTGAGAACTGAACTTTCTAAGGTCGTTTGGCCGACAAGGAAGGAGCTAGCTACATTTACAGGTGTTGTTATATCTGTATGTACATTTTTTGCTTTAGCTTTTTGGGCCATCGATTCAGCAGTTCTTTTGGCACTTAAAGCGGTTATAGGTTCTTAAGATTAATTTTTAGGAGAAGGTTATAAAATGTCAGAAGTTACGACAAATGTAGTTTCACCGTTAGAGGGTGAAGGAATACGTGGCGATGGTCAAGCGAGGTGGTATGTTGTTCATACATATTCCGGCCATGAAAAGCGTGTAAAAGCAAATATAGAAAAGATGGTCGAAAACCGAGGCATGCAAAACCTTATTCTAAAGGTTGAGGTTCCGACGGAAGACCATACAGAAATTAAAAACGGACAAGTTAAGACGAGAACAAAGAAAATGTTCCCTGGATACGTCCTTTTGAAAATGATTGTAAACAATGAAAGTTGGTACCTTGTTAGAAACACACAGGGAGTAACTGGATTTGTGGGTCACGGTTCGGATCCCATCCCACTTACTGATGAAGAAATCACAAGGATGGGAGTTGAAAAAGTTTACATCGACTTGGATGTGGAAGTTGGCGATACAGTAAGAGTGATTAGTGGACCTTTCGAAGGTTTCTTGGCAACTGTCGAAGAAATCAAGAAAGAAAAGCAAATTCTTAAAGTTCGTGTCTCCATGTTCGGTAGAGAAACACCTGTCGAAGTTGAATTCGGTCAGGTTGATAAGGTCGTTTAGACCAAGATGTAATACTCTTAAGGAAAGGAGAAAAGCATGGCAAAGAAGATTGATGGTTACATTAAACTTCAAATTCCTGCAGGGGCAGCTACACCAGCACCTCCAGTAGGACCAGCCCTAGGTCAAAAGGGTGTGAACATCATGGACTTCTGCAAACAGTTTAACGCTAAGACAGCAGACCAACCTGGAATGGTTATTCCTGTAGTTATAACTGTTTATTCAGACAGATCATTTACATTCATTACCAAAACACCGCCGGCTGCGGTTCTGCTGAAGAAGGCGGCAAATCTTAACTCAGGTTCAGGTGAACCTAATAAGAAAAAAGTAGCAACAATCACCAGGGCTCAGGCTGAGGAAATTGCACAGACTAAAATGCCAGACCTAAATGCTGCAAACATTGATGCAGCTGTAGAAATGGTTAAAGGCACAGCTCGAAGCATGGGAATTGTAGTAGAAGATTAATGTAAGATGGGAGATTAGACAACAAAATACATATATTGAATTGCTGTTTTGTGAAATCGAAGCATATCGCAAAGCAAGAAAAATATTTTGTTGTAAATCGGTAGTACCACGAGGAGGTAGAAAATGCCAAAGGTAGGCAAGAGATTTAAGGCTGCATCTGAGAAGTTTGATAAGTCAAAGCTTCATGATGTTAGCGAAGCAATGGAGCTGATTACTGAAACAGCTACAGCGAAATTTGACGAAACGATAGAGGTTCATATCAGACTGGGCGTAGATGGAAGACACGCTGACCAGCAGGTTAGAGGTGCCATCGTATTACCACACGGCACAGGAAAATCTAAGAAAGTTCTTGTGTTTGCAAAGGGCGCAAAAGCTGAAGAAGCTGAGAACGCAGGTGCTGACTATGTGGGCGCAGAGGATATGGCCGAGAAAATCCAAAAACAGAACTGGTTTGACTTTGATGTTGTTGTTGCAACACCTGATATGATGGGTGTCGTTGGTAGACTTGGTAAGACACTAGGACCTAAGGGGCTCATGCCAAACCCTAAGTCTGGAACAGTAACAATGGACATTGAAAATGCTCTTAAGGAGATCAAAGCCGGTAAAGTTGAGTATAGACTTGACAAACAAAACATTATTCACACCCCAATCGGGAAGGCATCATTTGGCAAGGAAAAACTTGAAGATAACTTTAAGGCTCTTATTGAAGCAGTTATCAAAGCAAAGCCAGCAGCAGCTAAGGGTCAGTATATGAAGAGCGTGGTTGTTACATCCACAATGGGACCTGGTGTGAAAGTAAATCCTGCAATTCTTGGATAGTAGGTAAACCTTTAAGAGATTTTAGTTATAGAAATCTACACAATTGAATTAGAAATTTATAACCGAAGACAGCGGGTGTCTAAGACTTAATTTCCCGCCGAGGTACAATATATAGATATTGACCCCGTAGTTTTTGCGGGGTTTTCGTATAAGTACCTAAAAAAGGGGCGAGCCCCAGAAAGGAGAACATATGTCAGTAGAAGCTAAGGCAGCTAAACAAGCTATCATAGATGAAATAAAAGGCAAACTTGATGGCGCGCAGTCAGCAGTTGTTATAGATTATATGGGAATAACTGTTGAGCAAGCTGATGCTATGAGGAAGAGACTTAGAGAAGCAAATGTAGACTATACTGTTTACAAAAATACTCTTCTCAAAAGAGCTATTGATGGAACTGAGTTTGACGGACTTGCTGATGTTCTTGCAGGCCCAACTGCAATTGCAATAAGCAAAGAGGATGCTGCGGCTCCAGCAAGAGAGCTTTCATCAATAATAAAAGAATTTGAAATGATGGAATTCAAAGCAGGTGTAGTAGAAGGCACTTTCTATGACAAGGATGGTATCAAGACTATTGCAAGCATACCGTCAAGAGATACTCTCATTGCAAAATTCATGGGAAGTATTCAATCGCCTGTTGGTAAGATGGTTAGAACTCTTCAGGCTGTTGCAGATGCAAAAGCTGAATAAGAAAATAGCGACTTTATAAAAAATAAAAATAATATTAAAAGGAGAATAAAAATGACTAAGGAACAAATTATAGATGCTATAAAAGAAATGTCCGTACTAGAGCTTAATGAACTTGTTAAAGCTTGTGAAGAAGAATTTGGTGTATCTGCTGCTGCTCCAGTTGCTGTAGCTGCAGGTGGAGAAGCTGCCGCTGGTGGTGCTGATCAGACTGAATTCAACGTTGTTCTTGCAGAAGTTGGTGGTGAGAAGATTAAAGTTATCAAAGCTGTTAGAGAAATCACAGGACTTGGACTTAAAGAAGCAAAGGCTCTTGTTGATGGAGCACCTGCACCAGTTAAAGAAGGTGTTGAAAAGGCAGAGGCAGATGCTATTAAGGCACAGCTTGAGGAAGTTGGAGCAACTGTTGAAGTTAAATAACTCCTTTGTGAGTTTTGTATGATTGCAGCTTAAATATATAGAATGTATTTATAGATACAGGAATATGTATTGATTGCAAAAGTGTCAAATGAGGACACCGGCAGAGTTGAATTCTTTGTCGGTGTCTTTTGGCACATTTTAGGACACCACCAAAAATCATATTTACAAGTTATGACAAAAAACTCTTGCATTCTTGCTTGTGATGTGATATTATAATAGACTGCCATGGAGTATATTTGTAGATTTAATAAGGAGTGATGATTATGCCAAAACCTGTTCAAGTCGGTCGCAAAGAAAGGATGACCTACGCGAAGATAAATGAAGTCGGCGAAATGCCAAACCTTATTGAAATTCAGACCAAATCCTATGATTGGTTTATCAAGGAGGGTTTGAAAGAGGTATTTGAAGACATTTCACCGATAAGAGACTACGCTGATAATTTTACCTTGGAATTTGTAGACCATTCACTTGACGATACCACAAAATACGGTGAAGAAGAGTGTAAAGAGCGGGATGTGACATATGCTGCTCCTTTGAGAGTCCAAGTTAGACTTATTAATAAGAAAACTGGAGAAATTAAGGACCAGGAAGTCTTTATGGGTGATTTCCCAATCATGACTAATAAGGGGACCTTTATATACAATGGAGCAGAACGTGTAATAGTAACTCAGCTGGTGAGATCACCAGGTGCGTATTTTAGCGTGGAAACAGACAAGTCCAATAATAAACTTTTTTCTTCTCAAGTAATACCTAACAGGGGTGCTTGGCTTGAGTATGAAACAGATTCTGCAGGTGTAATTTCAGTTAGGGTCGATAGAACTAGAAAACAGCCTATGACTACTCTTTTGAGAGCGATGGGAATTTCTTCAAATGAAGACATAATAGAACTTTTTGGTTCGGATGAAAGGCTGTTAAAAACCCTGGAAAAAGACACAACAACTGACTATGAAAGCGGAATCAAGGAGATATATAAGAAATTAAGGCCGGGTGAGCCGCCTACAGTGGATAGTGCGAAGTCACTTGTGAATTCTTTGTTCTTTGATCCTAAAAGATATGATCTTGCAAAGGTTGGACGATATAAGTACAACAAAAAACTTGGCCTCTATGACAGAATTTATGGTAACGTCTTGGCCGAGGATGTTGAAATACCGACGACAGGAGAAGTGATTGAAAAAGGAACTAGACTCACCGCTGAACAGGCTCAAGAGATTGAAGATTCTGGCGTTTATGCTGTGACCCTTGTTTCGCCTAACGACGCAAATAAGACAACCAAAGTCGTAGGTAACTATTTTGTTGCGACAAAAGAATTCGTGCCATTTGAATTGGACGGTTTAGATATACCGGAGAAGGTGCATTATCCAACGCTCAAAGCTATTTTGGACGAAGAACTCGATGAGGAGACTTTAAAGAAGACTCTCGAAGAGAACAAGAAAGAACTTTCCCCTAAAAACATTACAGTGGAAGACATCTTTGCTTCAGTTAGCTATATCTTGAACCTTGCGCACGGTGTAGGTTCCGTTGATGATATTGACCATCTTGGAAACAGAAGATTGAGAACGGTTGGTGAACTTTTGCAAAATCAATTTAGGATTGGTCTTGCTAGAATGGAAAGAGTTGTCAGAGAGAGGATGACGATTCAAGATGTTGAGGCTGCTACACCTCAGGCACTTATAAATATTAAGCCTGTTACAGCTGCAATTAAAGAGTTTTTCGGAAGTTCACAGCTTTCGCAATTTATGGACCAAAACAATCCTCTTGCAGAGTTGACACATAAGAGAAGGTTGTCAGCCCTTGGACCAGGTGGACTTTCAAGAGAGAGAGCGGGGTTTGAGGTTAGAGACGTACACCATTCACACTATGGCAGAATGTGTCCAATAGAGACACCGGAAGGTCCAAATATTGGATTGATTGGATCGCTAACTACTTATGGAAGAATAGATGAATACGGATTTATAGAAACACCTTATAGGGTAGTTGATAAAGAAAATCACAGAGTTACAGATGAAGTTAGGTATTTGACTGCTGACAAGGAAGAAGTTCTGGTTATTGCTCAGGCGAATGAGCCCCTTGACGAAGAAGGCCATTTCTTGAACGAGAAGATTGCATGTAGGGGAAATGGTGGAGAAATAGCTCTTTTCCCAAGAAATGTAGTTGATCTAATGGACGTTTCGCCTAAGCAGGTAGTTTCTGTGGCTACGGCTATGATTCCTTTCTTGGAAAACGACGATGCTAACCGTGCTCTTATGGGATCAAACATGCAGAGGCAGGCAGTGCCTCTACTTGTAACAGAAGCACCGATCGTCGGCACAGGCATGGAATATAAGGCTGCAAAAGATTCTGGCGTTGTTATCGTTTCGCCTGCTGCTGGCACGATTGAACATGTCGATGCTAGGACTATTTTGTTGAGAAAAGATGAGGATGGTGAAATTCTAAAATTTGATTTGCTTAAATTTAAGCGTTCAAACCAAGGTACTTGTATCAACCAAAGACCTATAGTTTCCCATGGTGAACACATTGAAGCTGGCGAAGTGATAGCAGATGGACCATCGACAGATATGGGTGAAATCGCTCTAGGGAAAAACCTGTTAGTAGGTTTTATGACCTGGGAGGGATACAATTACGAGGATGCTATAATTCTCAACGAAAGACTGATAATGGATGATGTGCTGACTTCTTTGCACATAGTTGAGTATGAAGCGGAAGCTCGAGATACCAAGCTTGGACCTGAGGATATTACAAGAGACATTCCAAATGTTGGTGAAGATGCACTTAAGGATCTTGATGAAGAAGGTATTATCCGTATCGGTGCAGAAGTTGATTCTACTGACATCCTTGTTGGAAAGGTAACTCCTAAGGGTGAAAGTGATTTGAATCCTGAAGAGAAACTGCTTAGAGCAATTTTTGGTGAGAAAGCACGTGAGGTTAGAGATACATCACTTAAGGTTCCGCATGGAGAAACCGGAATTGTAGTAGATGTAAAAATATATACAAGAGAAAACGGAGATGAATTGCCACCAGGCGTTAATAAGTTAGTTAGGACTTATATTGCTACAAAGAGGAAAATAAATGTCGGCGACAAAATGGCTGGACGACACGGTAACAAGGGTGTTATATCAACCGTTTTACCAGAAGAAGACATGCCATTCCTTGAAAATGGACAGCCGCTTCAAGTTATGCTCAACCCTCTTGGCGTACCTTCACGTATGAACGTAGGGCAGGTCCTTGAGGTTCACCTTGGACTTGCAGCCATGAAGAAGGGCTGGTACATATCTACTCCGGTATTTGACGGTGCAAACGAACATGATATTATGGATCTTCTTGAAGATGTAGGTTATTCGCGAAGTGGAAAACTGAAACTCAGAGATGGCAGAACTGGAGAGTATTTTGCTAATCCTGTTACGGTTGGATATATGTATATGCTCAAACTTCACCATCTTGTTGACGACAAAATACACGCAAGGAGTACAGGACCATATTCACTTGTAACCCAGCAACCACTCGGTGGTAAGGCGCAATTTGGCGGTCAGCGATTCGGCGAAATGGAAGTATGGGCTCTTGAAGCATATGGTGCAGCATATACACTGCAAGAAATATTAACAGTTAAATCTGATGATATTGTTGGCAGGGTTCAGACGTATGAAGCTATTGTAAAGGGTATCAACATACCTGAGCCAGGAATCCCTGAGTCATTCAAAGTTCTAATCAAAGAAATGCAGTCTTTGGGGCTTGATGTCAGGGTTTTGTCGGAAAACGATGAAGAAATTTCTCTTAAAGAAGTTAGCGAGTATGACGCAGGCCTAGGGCTTGATAAGTACATGGCATATAAGGCTGAAATAGAGGGAGAGTCTCCTGAGGATGATGATAAAGAATCGCTGCTGACTAGGAATGGTTATGTAGCAAGATCTGAATCTGAGGAAGAGGCAAACCTACATGATGTAGGAGCTGATGATTATCAGGAAGATACAGATTCTGACCAGGAAGACAATTCAGACGATGACGAAGATTTTGTTGTTTACACAGAGAGCAATGACGAGGATTTGCTCTAGGAGAGGGGAGTTAATATTTGATGGAAAATAATAATAATTCGACAGGCTTTAACCTATCCAATTTCGATTCTTTACAGATTAAGTTGGCTTCCACAGAAAAAATCCTCGAGTGGTCAAGAGGTGAGGTAACAAAGCCGGAGACCATTAATTATAGGACCCTAAAACCTGAAAAAGATGGTCTTTTCTGCGAAAGAATTTTTGGACCTATGAAGGACTGGGAATGCCACTGTGGTAAATACAAAAGGATTAGGCACAAAGGAATTGTGTGTGATAGATGTGGCGTTGAAGTTACCAGATCTAAGGTGCGAAGAGAGAGAATGGGACACATTGAGCTTGCGGCACCAGTTTCACATATTTGGTATTTTAAAGGCATACCTACACGAATGGGGCTAATACTTGAATTAACTCCGAGAAACTTGGAAAAAGTTCTGTATTTTGCAAACTTTATAGTGCTTGAACCAGGAGATAGTCCATATAAATACAAGGAATTAATAACCGAGGCTCAATACAGAGATGCTCTTAACAAGTACAGTGGTTTCAGAGCAGGCATAGGCGCGGAAGCAATTCGTGAAATCCTCGAAGCCATTGATCTTGATGAGATTTCAGAAGCTTTAAGAGAAGAACTTAAGAATGCAACGGGCCAAAAAAAGGTAAAGCTCATAAGGCGACTTGAGGTTGTGGAAGCCTTCAGGCAGTCAGGCAATAAACCTGAGTGGATGATTCTAGAGGTTCTTCCTGTTATTCCACCTGACCTTAGACCTATGGTTCAGCTGGATGGAGGGCGTTTTGCAACATCCGATTTGAACGATCTGTATAGGAGAGTAATCAATAGAAATAATAGATTGAAGAGACTGCTTGAACTTGCAGCACCTGATATCATTGTAAGGAATGAAAAGAGGATGTTGCAGGAAGCTGTGGACTCTCTGATTGACAATGGTCGTAGAGGAAGACCTGTTACTGGACCAGGATCAAGGCCTTTGAAATCATTGTCCGATATGCTCAAGGGAAAGCAGGGTAGATTTAGACAGAATCTTCTCGGAAAACGTGTCGACTATTCAGGCCGTTCTGTTATTGTTGTTGGTCCTGACCTGAAATTCTATCAGTGCGGCCTTCCAAAGAAAATGGCTCTTGAGTTGTTTAAGCCTTTCATCATGAAGGAACTTGTTGAAAGGGAGATTGCACATAATGTTAAAAATGCTAAGAAGAAGGTAGATAAAGTTGAACCTGAAGTTTGGGACGTTCTTGAAGATGTAATTAAAGAACATCCTGTAATGCTAAACCGTGCTCCTACTCTTCACCGACTAGGGATCCAAGCATTTGAACCGGTTCTTGTAGAGGGTAAAGCAATCAAACTGCATCCACTTGTTTGTACCGCATTTAATGCGGACTTCGATGGTGACCAGATGGCAGTCCATGTTCCACTTTCTCTTCAAGCGCAGGCAGAAGCTAGATTTTTGATGCTTTCTGTGAATAATATTTTGGCGCCTAAAGACGGATCACCTATTACAACGCCAACTCAGGACATGATTTTGGGTGCTTACTATTTGACGTACCCTGGAACATGTGTCAAAACTGAAATTGTTGATGGCGAAGAGAAAATCTCATATGAGATGGATGAGTTCACAGATAAAACCAAGGCTGATGAGCTTAAGAAAGCAGGATATAAGAGAATACCTGAAAAGGGCGATGATAAGGTCTTTACCAATATTGAAGAAATGATAATGGCTTACCGTACGGGAGTCGTTGACGTTCACGCCAAGGTTAAGGTGAGAATGTTTAAAGATGATCAGGATAGAGGTAAACTAGTTGAGTCAACCGTTGGAAGATTCTTGTATAACGAAGAAATTCCTCAAGATCTTGGCTTTATTGATAGGAAAAAAGATCAGTATGCACTTGAAGTTGATTTCCTATGCGACAAAAAAGCACTAGGAAGAATTATTGATAAGTGCTATAAGAAACATGGTAATACTGGTACAGTTCTTATGCTTGATTATATCAAGGACATGGGATATCACTATTCCACTGTGTCAGCCGTTACAATTGGTGTTGATGACATGAAGATTCCTGACGAAAAATGGGATATCATTGATTCAGGGCAGAAGGAAGTTGATAAATTTGATAAAGCCTTTAGAAGAGGTCTAATTTCAAGTGCTGAGAGGACTGAAAGAATTAATGACATTTGGAATAATGTCACTGATAAGGTTTCTGATGCACTGATGGATTCGCTAGATCCAAAAAATAATTTATATATAATGGCTAATTCAGGTGCCAGAGGTAGCAAAAACCAGATCAGACAGATTGGCGGTATGCGTGGATTGATGGCAAGTGCCACAGGTAAAACTGTAGAAATTCCAATTAAGGCCAACTTCCGTGAAGGTCTTTCCATTCTGGAATACTTCATATCTTCAAACGGAGCTAGAAAAGGACTTGCCGATACAGCACTGAGAACAGCAGACTCAGGATATTTGACAAGGAGACTTGTTGACGTATCTCACAATGTAATCGTTCGAGAGGAAGACTGCGGAACTACCGAAGGCGTCGAAGTTAAAGCTTTTGTAGACGGCAAAGAGATGATTGAGCCTCTCAACCAGAGAATCGCTGGACGTACTGCTCTTGAGGATATTGTTGATCCAAGTAGTGGAGCCGTAATCGTTAAGGGTGGCGAAGAAATTTCAGATGAACAGGCTCTTGATGTTGTGAAGTCAGGACTTCAATCTGTAAAGATAAGATCAATTATGACTTGTCGCAGCAAAACAGGTATGTGTGCTAAGTGTTACGGACGAAACTTGGCTTCTGGAGAACCTGTAAATATAGGAGAATCAGTTGGAATTACAGCAGCTCAGTCTATAGGTGAACCAGGCACTCAGCTGACAATGAGGACATTCCATACCGGAGGAGTTGCAGGTTCTGATATCACTCACGGTCTTCCAAGGGTAGAGGAACTCTTTGAAGCCAGAAAACCTAAGGGTATTGCAGAAATTTGCGAGGAAGATGGTAGCGTTAAGTCTATAGAACTTAGAGATGATAATAAGACTGAAATTGTTGTAACCAATGAAGATGGCGGACAGAAAACATATGTTATTCCGTATGGTGCAAGAATTGCTGTTAAGGTTGGGGACAAAGTATATGCAGGTGAAAACATCACTCACGGTCCATTAAATCCGCACGACATATTTAGGCTAAAGGGTGCAGAGGGAGTTTATCACTATCTACTAAAAGAAGTTCAGAGAGTATATAAGAATCAGGGTGTAGATATAAACGATAAGCATATTGAAGTAATAGTTAGTCAGATGCTAAGTAAGTATAAGGTTGAAAATCCTGGAGATACCAAGTTGCTCCCAGGAGGTCAATATAGCAAGGTTGAACTAGATGAGGCAAATGAAGAGGCTGAGGCAGCTGGACTTGAGCCAGCTAAGGCGAAGAGAACACTGCTTGGCATAACAAAGGCTTCACTGGCTACAAGCTCATTCCTTTCTGCGGCTTCATTCCAGGAGACAACAAGAGTACTAACAGATGCTGCAATTAAAGGAAAGAATGACAAACTTCTTGGCTTAAAAGAAAATGTTATCATAGGAAAATTGATACCTGCAGGCACAGGAATGAAGAAATATAGACAGATTCAAGTTGACTACGGTGAAAATAAAGACTTTGTAGAAGCTGAACTTGAAAGACGCAGGGCTTTAGCGGAAGAAGAAAGACTGAGAAAATTAAGCGAGACCGATGAAGAGCCATCATCTCGACATGCAGGTGATGAAACAAGGACACAGGAAGAACTTGTTGAAGATGAAATATCGTTTATTGACGTAAATATTAATGATGAAGAGAATGTAAACGATCAGATTGCAGATGATTCATCTCAAGTTAGTCTAGATTCTGAAGATAATCTTGAAGAGACTGTCGAATCTGAGCATACTGATGAAGATTTTGACGAAGAATAGTTTTAAGAAACGTAAAATAATTCAAAAACATTCTTAAAATCCTAAAAAAACGCTAAACTCATGATTTGAAGGCTTGCACTTACAGTCTGTAGATGATATAATAAAACGTGGTTTTTAGCTAGAATGACCCTAGAGATATCTTTAGGGTCATTTTAACCGAAAATAATAACTTTAAACGAAAGGAGATTAAAATGCCTACTATCAATCAATTAGTACGTCAGGGTAGAACAAGTGCGGTTAAGAAATCCGATTCACCTGCTTTGGGAAAAGGAATGAACTCGCTTAAAAGACAATTCACTGATACTAACTCACCTCAGAAGAGAGGCGTGTGCACATCAGTTAAAACTGTAACCCCTAAGAAGCCTAATTCAGCGCTTAGAAAAGTTGCAAGGGTTAGACTTACTAACGGTATCGAAGTAACTGCATATATTCCAGGTATTGGACATAATTTGCAGGAACATAGTGTGGTACTGATTAGAGGCGGAAGAGTTAAGGACCTTCCAGGTGTGAGATATCACATTGTTAGAGGAACACTCGATACTGCCGGCGTAGCAGAAAGAGCTCAGGCTCGTTCCAAGTATGGAGCAAAGAGACCAAAGAAAAAGTAATTTACGGGATACGTTGAGCCCTTGATATAGATATAAATTTTAATCTCATTTTATTGATATATTGAGCGCCACGGCAGTTTATATAAAAATTGTCGAGTACCCCCAAATAGAGAAGGAGGGAAGAGAAGTGCCAAGAAAAGGTAAGATTCCAAAGAGAGAAGTACTTCCGGATCCGGTTTACGGCAGTGTAGTTGTTGCTAAATTGATTAACAGCGTTATGCTTGATGGCAAGAAGGGAACTGCTCAGGAAATCGTTTATTCTGCATTTGATAGAATCAAAGAGATTACTGGAGAAGAACCGCTGGAAGTTTTCGAAAAGGCAATGAGCAATATCATGCCTACAGTTGAAGTTAAAGCTAGAAGAGTTGGTGGAGCGAACTACCAGGTTCCTATTGAAGTTAGACCTGAGAGAAGACAAACACTTGGACTTAGATGGCTTACAAAGTACACAAGGCTCAGAGGTGAGAAGACTATGTCTGAAAGACTTGCAAAAGAGCTTATTGATGCATCCAACGAAACCGGAGCATCTGTGAAGAAGAAGGAAGATACACATAAGATGGCTGAAGCAAACAAAGCTTTTGCACATTTCAGATGGTAATCTTCTATACTATTTAGATAGCAGAAGGAAGGAATATATATGGCTGGTAGACAGTTTTCACTTGAAAAAACCAGAAATATTGGTATAATGGCCCACATTGATGCGGGCAAAACTACCACGACTGAACGTATTTTGTTCTATACAGGACGTACGCACAAGCTAGGTGAGACTCACGATGGCGGTGCGACTATGGACTTTATGGATCAGGAAAAAGAGCGTGGTATTACAATTGCCTCTGCTGCTACCACTGCACAATGGAATGGGCATAGAATCAATATCATAGATACACCAGGACACGTTGACTTTACAGTTGAAGTAGAAAGATCACTTCGTGTTTTGGATGGCGCAGTTACAGTACTGTGTGCTAAGAGTGGTGTTGAGCCTCAATCAGAAACCGTTTGGAGACAGGCGGAGAAATATGGTGTACCAAGAATGATTTTCGTCAACAAGATGGATATCATAGGAGCCAATTTCTTCCGTGTTGTAGATATGGTTAAAGATAGACTGGGTGCTAATCCAGTTCCAGTACAACTTCCAATAGGTGCAGAAGATAATTTCGTAGGAATTATCGACCTGGTAGAGATGAAGGCAGAAATTTACAAAGATGAACTGGGTAAAGAAATTGAATTTGTTGATATCCCAGAGGATATGAAGGATATGGCTGAAGAGTGGAGAGAAAAACTCAACGAATCAGTGGCTGAAGGCGATGAAGAATTGATGATGAAATTCCTTGAAGGTGAAGAACTCACTATTGAAGAAATCAAGGCAAGCATCAGAAAGCAAACAATCGCGGGAGAAATGGTTCCTATGCTTTGTGGATCTGCATATAGAAACAAGGGCGTACAGATGGTCCTTGATGCAATTATCGACTATATGCCATCTCCTCTTGATATTCCTCCAATCAGCGGTATTGACCCTGAGACAGGGGAAGAGGCAACAAGACCTGCAGATGACGATGCTCCATTCTCAGCGCTTGCGTTTAAGATTGTAGCAGATCCATTTGTTGGAAAACTAGCATTTTTCAGAGTTTACTCAGGTACACTTGATGCAGGTTCGTACGTATACAACTCTACGAAAGGCAAGAAGGGTAGAATTGGAAGAATTCTTCAGATTCACGCAGCTAAAAGGGAGGAAATTCAGAAGGTATATTCAGGAGATATCGCAGCAGCGGTAGGCCTCAAGGATGCTACTACAGGAGATACTCTTTGCGATGAGAAGCAAGAGATTATTCTTGAATCGATGGAATTCCCTGAACCTGTAATTGAAATTGCAATTGAGCCTAAGACTAAGGGCGGTCAGGAAAAGATGGGTATTGCTCTTGCAAAACTTGCAGAAGAAGACCCAACTTTTAAGACTTACACAAATGAAGATACAGGCCAAACAATTATTGCCGGCATGGGAGAACTTCATCTTGAAATTATCGTTGATAGACTTTTAAGAGAGTTTAAGGTTGAGGCAAATGTAGGTAAGCCTCAGGTTTCATACAAAGAAACAATCTCACAGAATGCAGATGTTGATAATAAGTATGCAAAACAGTCAGGTGGTCGTGGTCAATACGGACATGTTAAGATCAGAATTTATCCACTTGAACCGGGTACAGGCTTTGAATTTAAAAATTCAATCGTTGGTGGAGCTATTCCTAAGGAATACATTCCTAAGATTGAAGAAGGAATCAAAGAAGCTATGGAAACCGGTCCTATTGCAGGCTATAACGTAGTTGACGTAGGTGTAGAACTTTACGATGGTTCGTATCACGAAGTTGACTCATCCGAGATGGCATTTAAGATCGCAGCTTCAATGGCATTCAGAGAGGCTGTTAAGAAGGCTAAGCCAGTTCTTCTAGAACCAATATTTAAGGTTGAAGTTACAGCTCCTGAGGAATACATGGGAGATGTAATGGGAGATATGAGTTCGAGAAGAGGAAGAATTGAAGGTTCTGAAATGATAAATGGAGGAACTATCATAAAGGGTATGGTTCCACTATCTGAAATGTTCGGATATGCAACTGACCTTAGATCAAAGACACAGGGTAGGGGTGTTTATGTAATGCAGATGGATCACTTCGAAAAACTCCCTGACAGTCTTGTTGAAAAAATTGATGCAAAATAGTATTATTACTCAATTATGAATTAAAAAAGGAGACGAAAATGGCAAAGCAAAAGTTTGAGAGAACCAAACCGCATATTAATATCGGTACCATTGGTCACGTAGACCACGGCAAGACAACTTTAACAGCAGCTATCACAACAACTCTACAGAACAGATACGGACTAGGCGAGAAGGTAGAATTTGACAAGATAGACAAGGCCCCAGAAGAAAAGGAAAGAGGAATCACAATCTCTACATCACACGTAGAGTATGAGACACCAA
>JAQYRL010000080.1 GCA_028725765.1 Clostridiales bacterium | reverse complement strand
TTTAAATTAGATTAGATTCCGCCCATATGTTTTTTGAGGCTTCCTCATGGGAGGTCTTTTTGGCTTGCACTGTTTTTGCAAAATAAATTATTCTATTTTTTGCTAAATTTTATCTTGACTTTTCATAGTTGGTCTCCTTTTATAATCTTAAGTAAATACCTATATCGGTTACACTGCGATTCCAATAATTAAAAATCCTATACTTGCTAGAGCTGCAGATAGCAAAGCGTATGGTAACTGAGTCTTAACGTGATCAACGTGATCTGAGCCTGAAGCTAAAGATGAAAGTATCGTAGTATCAGATAGAGGTGAACAATGATCACCGAAACATCCTCCTCCCATTACAGCAGCTATTGTTGCATATACTAATGTATTAAGTTCGCCATTTGTAAATGAAAATGCTAATGGAATGCAAATAGGTGTCATAATTGCGTATGTTCCCCAAGATGTTCCTGTAAAAAATGCGATAAATGCACATACTAAAAATGATAACACTATCACAAACACAGGAGTCATCCAGTTTTCTGTTACGTTAATTACATAATTTGCTGTTCCAAGTTCCTTGCTTATTGCATTTATACAATATGCCATAGCTAGTATCAACATTGCGTTCATTACACTTTTGATACCTTCAACAGCGATTTTCATTAGCTCAGCCAGAGTTGACATTTTTCTAAGTAACATTATTACAAATTGATATGCAACTGCACATACAAATGCTTCCAATGTTTTTGCATTACCGAGCACAATATATGTTCCAACAGTCACGAAAATTATTATTAAAGCAGGCATAAAGAAATCCAGAAAAAGATTTGATTTCACGCCTTCATTCGGTTTAATATTGTCGAGTTCGTTACTTAGAAGTGGATTTGCTCCATCCCTAATTGGTTTTCCCTCTTCAAGGGCTCTTTTTTCTGCTTTCTTCATCGGTCCAAAATCAGGAATTATTCCAAATGCAATTAGGCCAACAAGCAACGCTGAAAAAATACCATAGAAATTAAACGGTACCATATTTACTACTGCTTTCTGTGCCATATTTGCATTTTGAATAGGCCCTAAGCCAACTAAAAGTCCACTCATATAGACGCCCCAAGCACTGAATGGAATCAATGTACACACTGGAGCTGATGTTGAGTCACAAATATATGCAAGTTTTTCACGAGAAACCCTTGCTTTATCCGTAATACCTCTCATTACAGTTCCGACATATAGTGGACTAAAGTAATCACTGAAGAAAATAAAAATTCCTAATAGCCAAGCTAAGACTTGTGCTCCTCTTTGTTTTAAATTTCTTTTCCCTACCATCTCTGAAAAAGCTTGAATTGCTCCAGATTTTTGGAAGAAAGCTACCATTACTCCAATAAACACTTCTATTGTAATAACCCATATGAAGTCTGGAGTGCCTAATGCAGTTTGGCAAATGCCCGTAAATCCCGTTACTAGATTTTCACCTATTATAGCAATTCCAACCAATACTCCCAGCAAGATAGAAAACAATGCATCTCGAGTTACAAAAGCCAATACTAATGCAACTGCCGCAGGTGCTAGGGATAAAATACCATAATTATCCATTGAACACTTCCTTTCTTATTCTGATCTTTTTCTCAGAATATCAAAGTTTTTAATATTGATTTTATATAACGCAACTTTCATGCCACTTCTGAAGCCTTTAAAAATACACACTTTCATCAATCAAGACATTTAAATATTATTTTTCTCAAAAAAAAACACATTAAATCGGCGGATTATAGCCGACCCAATGTGTTTCATGGCAATATATTGCCTTTTATAAATTATATTTTCTCGCTTTGTAATTAAATGTCTGCCTTGGCAAATCGAGTAACTTGGCTGCTCTAGTTCTATTGCCTAGAGATTTCTTCAGTGCATATTTAATAATATCCTTTTCATGGTATTCCATGTATGTTTTATATGTTTCATCCTTATAACATTCATCCTGGCAAGTTTCTGCCCCACTGCTTATATAAACATCTTTTAAATATTCAGGCAAATCATTTTCAGATAATACTTTTCTCTCTGTTAAACTTACCATAGATTCCACCATATTCTTTAGTTCCCTCACATTTCCATTCCATGCATATGAATATATAAATTGCTTTAATGATTTTGATATGCCTTTTATCTCCTTCTGATAAAGATCCGAGTAGACTTTAATATAATGATTTAAAAACACTTCAATATCTTCAGGTCGCTCTCTTAGAGGTGGAATTAATATCATTCCTGATGATAATCTATAGAACAAATCTGCCCTTAATATTTTTTTATTAATAGCTTCTTCAGGTGGTACATTCATGGCTGTAACTAATTTAACTTGAACACTTTTCTCTTTTTTTGCTCCTACTGGTCTGAACTTTCCATTTTGTATTACTCTCAAAAGTTTGGCTTGAACACTATATGGCATTGAATTTATTTCATCTAAAAACAACACACCTCCATTTGCCTGCTCAAAAAGTCCAACACGATTTTCTGCACCAGTATAAGCACCTTTCACTGTGCCAAAAAGTATACTTTCAAATAGATTTTCAGGAATTGCAGCACAGTTTTCTACTATGCAAACTTCATCAGGAGTTCTTCTTGCTTTCATAATTGACTGTGCAAATAGTTCTTTACCCGTTCCAGTCTCACCATAAATTAAAGTCGGACTATTTGTCTGAGCAAGCTTCTTAGCTTTTTCAATAGTATTTAACATATCTTTATTTACAGTAATGATTTCCGAAAAAGCTTCGGAATTATTTTTTTTAATAAGTTTATCAAATAATGAATTGAATCGAATGTCATTTATATTTTTTCCTTCGGAAGACTCTTTGCCAGATTCAACTGAAAATTCAACCACTGCGATGATTTCTCCCATCTTTAACATAGGCACAGTAATGTTATCAGTAATAAACTCTCTGCCTTTATAGTCAATAAATTTCTGGTTCCTTACCGCAATGACTTTTCCAGTTTTCATACAGTGAACAACTGTAGAGTTCTCTTTGTTCAACGATGAAAATACGTCAAAAAAATTTTTACCGATTATCTCATCCATTGAATATCCAGCTTTACCTTCATGTATCATTGATTCATACCTAGAATCATATATTACTCTATAGTTCTTATCGACAATACATAGATCATCCAAACTATCAAATGGCATCACATTAAATTCAAACATTACAACCCTCCATTAATACTGATCAATATAATTATAGCATATGGACAAGATTTTCACTATTTGAGCATTATAAAAAATACCTTTACACCTTCTCTAAAGTCTCTCCATCATCTTCGTGAACCACCTGATCTTCATCATCATTGGAATCCGTATCATCTACTTCTGAATATTTATTGACCGGAGTGATATATTTTGTGCCATTATCTTCTATAGAACCTAGATTTACCCTCATAGAACCGCCGTCATATTCGCAGTTATTCACATCAATATCTCCTACTTTTGCCTCGAGGTTTATATTTTTAAGTTTGCTTTTTTCGATATCAATCGATCCAACACTTGCATATATATTTGAATTATTCAAGTTACTATCGTCGATTTCTACTTCTCCGGCCTCGCATTTAATCTCTCCAGATTCAATCAACATATTTTTAAGGTCGAAACTTCCTGCCTTCAATTCCGCGGTTAAATTCTTTATCTTTAGTCCATCTATTTCAACGTCCCCAGCAGCAGCATTCAATGTAATGCTCTCATACTCTTTTTCAGGCAGATAGAGGAACATGACTTTTTCATTGTCAATACCAAGCAATTCATCCCAAATGCCTAGGTCAATATTAAAGTTCTTCTTTGGTTCATATTTCTCGGTGATTCTAAAGGTATCGCGATCATTTCCCATCTTGACAACATGATTCTGATCCGGTCTGTATCTAACGCGAGTATTTGCGTCATTACTTTTTAAAATCTTCACAGGATATGACTGTGCATCTATCTCTATTTTGTTGAATACCCCATCATATTCTATTGTCCTCTCTTGGTACTCCTTGCCCGACGTCAGATCTGTATTTTTGAGCTGCTCCCAGCCGCCTGATAGTGCACCCGCAATCAGGAGGCCTCCTCCTAAAATCATCAAAACAAGTGATGCAATAAGCAAAGTTTTAGTTATCTTTTTCATGCCTATTCCTCCTCATAATTCTATAGTAAAGTTTTGCTATAAGTTGTATTAAGCACTGTATTAGCTTTATCACAACCAGTACCAAAGGTATAATTAGCCCTATTGCAAGCAGTGAAGTTCCAATCAAAATCATCCCGCCTGATGATGTGATTCCTATGCTTCCGATACTAACTATTATGGTCTTTATCGCTAAGGCTCCACCACCAACTACACCTGCCACTAATGTAATAAATATTGCCACGATGAGTGCCCCCACGCTGACTAATATAGCAATCAACAGTATAAATATTGGGATTGAAACAGGCGCACTTAATATCGCCAAAATTGCTATAAGAATAATGCTCGGATTTCTCTTTCTCGCCTTCTTGTCGTTCAAAAGACCCACCATAAGCTCACTTGCTGCCTCCTTGGGCGTACCTAATTCTTTGCAAATATCTTCATAGCTTTCAAGTCCCGAATCTTCTATATATTCAACAAAATAGTTGACCGCGTCCTCGTATTCTTCATGCGGGAGTTTTGATATTTTTGATTTTAATTCGCTGAGATATTGGTCTTTTCCGATTTTACTCATTCTTCCCTCCTATAAGTTCTATTGTCGAAACAAATCTATCCCATTCCGACTGCATTTCTGCAAGATGTGCCTTGCCCGATTCCGTTATTTTGTAGTACTTTCTGGCTCTTCCATTGTAATTTTCGATGTAGCTATCAAGATATCCGCTTTTGCTCATCTTCTTTAAAATCGGATACAGGGTCGATTCCTTTATCTCTGAAACCATCTTGATTCTCTGCGAAATATCGTATCCGTATGAGTCTTTGCGATTTACAATGGATAGAATCAGAAGTTCAATTATGCTTGCTGAAACTGTAAACATTTTACCTCCCAATGTATTTGAAATTTGATTTGTATTTTATGATGATTAGCTCCGATATATTTTCAATGAGTATATCTTAAAAATGTATATATAAATATTTTATATATATGAGCTTTTTATATAGTATACCTTGTTTATGAGTATGTCAATAGTTTTTTATAAAAAAAAGAACGGCAAAAGGTTTCTAGCCTTCTACCGCTCATTATTATTGATTTATAAATGATGTATAACTATCTCTCTTTACGTTTTATTTGTAGCTTCTCTTTTTCTTGAGAATCAGCAAAGCACCCATGCTCATCAAAGCTGCAATTCCTGCATACATCATCATCTCTGAGCTATCTCCTGTTTTTGGAGCTACTTTAGCGTTATCATTTTTTTCAGGTTTATTAACATCCTCAGTTGCAATTTTTGTCCCTACCAGAACAATTCTATCCGTTGGATTAACAATTTCGGTTACCGGTTCCTCTGCTTTAAGAATTTCCTCTTTACCATTTTCATCCTGTATGTAATAGTAAACGGTTTTTACTCTAGTAAAACCTTTAGCGCCCTCTTGTTTGATCTTAGTCTTGCCCTTCAATAAAGTTGGATCATTTTTATAAATCGTTTTATAATTAGATTCATCTTTTATTTCTTCTCTTTCGCCCTTGTTAATCTTGGATGAAAGGATTACTGTCCATCCCTTTATATCATCTCCACTAACATCAAGATTGTATTTCTTATTTAGTTCCTCTTTATTATCTCCAGAAAAATCAGCATGCAATTTATGTTCTTTATACTTCCCTGTATATGGACTAAATAAATCTAATTGATTCCCGAAAACTGCACGATAAAAATTACTAGAAGCCAAGGCAATTGCTTCCTCTCCTTCTTTAAAATCAATTTCTGCATCTACAGGTTTACGATTTCTGTTATATAGAGGGTATGTTTCATGGCCTTCCTTTATTTGAGCTACGGAGAAACGCACCTTAATATTCTCCTTATCGCCCTCAAGAATAATAGCACCTGGTGATATCACCATTTTAGTCAGAGTTTCCATATTCTGTACTATATTGGTAGCGATACAAGTATCTTTTAAAGTTGCACTTCCACCATAAATTCGATTTTCTTCACTAATAGGTATATCAATCGCGTCGATTTCACAATCTGTATACGTTTCACCATCTTTACTTTCTATTTTATCTACTGGAACACTGATTTTTAACTCTTGACCAATCTTACCGTTGTAATTTCTATAATCTGTTGAAAGATTGTACTTAGTTTGACCATTCTTATCTTTACCACTAAATTTTAGCACATACTCAAAGCTAATTTCTTTTCCCTCATCCTCAGTATTATACCAGCCTTTATCTTTGCCATAGTGATGCCATAACAAATAGACGTCTTGCGTTTTGTTGCCTTCATTAACTGCATTATCTTTAGCCTTTGTTTCTTCGGATATTTCAAGTTTGTCTTCAGAAGCTTTCGTTACCTTTAAAGATTTCGATTCTACTGTCTCTGCAGGTTCGTCTTTGCTCTCCTCTTTAAATTCTTGTGTTTTTTGCGCTTCTTTTGCTTCAGCTTTTACATTTTGATCATTTGTATTTGTCTCATCAGCAAAAACACCTGTAATGTCAATACACATACTTACTGCTACTAAAAGTGCTAAAACAAGCCCCATCGTTCGCTTAATTGATTTATTCATAACAATCCTCCTTTGCATACATTATACCACCCCCCCCTATGCTTTTTCAACATAAAGCTACAGACATTTTAATCATATTTTTTACAAAAAATTATATAATTAAATAATTTTTACTATGTCCTTAAATATGTTAAAATAAAATTACAAATTAAATTTATTAATAATTCATACTAAAACATAAACGTTAATTATGAATCAAAACAATCACATCGAAAGGATAATAATATGATAGGCTACAAAGAATTAAATACAATAAAAGAATATATCGAAGCTAAAACCAACTTCACTCCTAAGGCAGGGCTGGTGCTGGGCTCGGGTCTTGGTGGTTTTTCAAAGAGAATTGATAAGATCGCTGAAATTCCATATTCAGAAATTCCTGGATTCCCTGTATCAACTGTTGAGGGGCATAATGGAAGTTTTATATTTGGATATATAGGTAAGAACAGACTTCCCATTGTCGCAATGAGCGGTAGAGTACACTATTACGAAGGTTATCACATGTCAGAAGTAGTTGCACCAGTTAGAACGATGGGCCTTCTTGGTGCAAAGACCATCATACTCACAAATGCAGCTGGCGGTATTAACATGTCCTTCAATCCTGGCGATTTAATGATAATCAATGATGTCATCACCACATTTATTCCAAATCCCCTTATAGGTCCAAATATCGAAGAGTTAGGGACCCGTTTCCCTGATATGAGCAAAATATTCAGCGATAGACTCATTGAAGTGTTAAAGAGGGTATCAAAAGAATCAGGCGTAAATCTCTGCGAGGGTGTCTATGCTCAGTGCACGGGGCCAAGTTTTGAAACACCAGCCGAGATCAATATGCTTAAAACTTTAGGTGCCGATGCCGTGGGAATGAGCACGGCCTGCGAGGCAATCGCTGCAAGACATATGGGCATAGAGGTTTGTGGAGTTTCATGTATATCTAACATGGCGGCAGGTATTTTGGACCAACCACTCACACATGCAGAAGTACAAGAAACAGCAGACAAGGTCTCTTCCCATTTTGAGTCAATAATTTTGGGATTATGTCAAAATCTTTAGTTATCTAGTAAAAAAAAGATCTCTGTATACGAGATCTCCAAAATCAATTATAAACTTACAAATTATTAAATCATTCTGTCATGGCACGTCCGGCTTTGATACCGGTCTGCCATGCGTGATTTAAATTGAATCCACCACATGGACCATCGTAATCCAAAACTTCTCCGATAATAAAAAGATTATTAATTAATGCAGACTCCATAGTATCGTGGCTGACTTCGTGCAAATCCACACCCCCACGTGTAACTTGAGCTTTTCTCCAACCGCCCAAGTTCTTCACCCTTAAAGGAAAGCTCTTTACAAGCCTTATAATCTCTTTTACATTTCCACCCGTTTGATCCATTATCAACTTCCTGAGAGGCTTTTTCAGCATCGTTAAAAGCAAAGCATTCCTTCCCATAAGTGCCTCTCTATCCGCTATAACCTCTTCTATATTCCATATTCCAGGGAAGAAATCGACTTCCAAACTATAGGATTCAAGTGGCAAACCTGTCATATACCTTGTCAAATTGTAAATGCATATTCCCGAAACGCCATCTTCTGTAAATTGAATTTCGCCCTCTTCCGCCGCAACGGGTATTCCTTTAAAAAAAAGCGTTACTGAAGCCTTAGCTCTAACTCCAGCAATATATGCAGTATCTTCATAGGTTTCAACTGTAGTTAGAGAAGGCACAAGCGTATTCACCGTATGACCAAGATTCCTTGCAATCACAAACCCGTCACCTGTTGTGCCAAGCTTTGGCCCTGATTTTCCCCCAGTAGATAGAACTACTTTGTGTGCAAAATATTTTGTGCCATCATCCACTTCAATTTGGAATATCTTATTTCTTTGTCCTTTCTGATGTCTAGCACCTGAATCCATATTATTTTCAATGATTTCAACAGATTTTACTCGTTTACCACAAAATATTTGCGTGTTCTGAGATTTTATTCTCTCCGTAAGGGCAGCAACGACTGACTTTGCTTCTTCGTTATACGGATAAATCCATCCATTTCCATCATCACGCGTCATTATGCCGACAGATTGAAGGAACTTAAGAGTTGATATATAGTCTGGGCAATTTTTATTAGTTATGTTACATCTTCCGTTACCTGCAGCTGCAACCTTAAGTCCGGGACGGTCCATTTTTTCAAGAATCACAAGATCAAGATTTGGATTTTCTTGCTTGGCTGTAATCGCAGCTGACATTCCGGCTGCTCCAGCGCCAATAATTATTCCATCATAAATTTTCATTTATAAATTTCTTTCTAAATAGACAATCTTTCTTGTATCTGACCTGGTCTTTGCCCCCACACTTGCCTTTACCGGGGTTTCCCCGAGGACTTACTTCTAAGCTGCGCCATGATCACTGCCGCCTCTTGCGACAGCTTACGTGGATCCCTTTGCCCGCAACTGGCTTGGATTTTCAACCACAGAACTACAAGAAAGAATATCTTATCAAATGTTTATGACATTACTTTAACATTTTTGTGAATTGATTTCACTAAAAAATTAAAAATTCATATCGAAAGCTTAGGTAAATTTATTTTTCTATATCCACTAGTATTAATACCAAAGTCATGGCTGCTAGAAAGGCTGCAAAAACTCCATAGATAGGAACTGCTTCCATAATCCCAAGATGAAACAATGCGGATATACAATATGCGTAAATCGACATCCAGAAAATTAGAAGTGTCCAATCTTTTTTTCCCGATAGCAAAAGCCTTTCACGTTGTTTGAGAATCAATGACATAGGCTTTATCAAAACTATAATCCAAAGTAGTATAAATGCAATACACGAGAACCATTCATCCGTTATTGAGTCCAGAAATAAAGATGCTCCGGAAGCTATACCTACGATTGCAACTGTTGCAAGGCTTATACAAACGCTCACCATCAAAGACCAAATGCTAGATTTTTCTTCTTTTCTAGCATATTTAAGTGTCAAAAATACCATGGATGGAACTTCAAACATATAGCCCAAAAAATTCACCCATATAACACTCATAAACATATGATGGTTTATCGCATATGTTATTGGTCTTCCTTCCCAAATCCAAAATCCGCCGTCTAGTCTAATTGCTACTACATCAAGCAATATATCCATCGAAACGATCATCCATCCAGCGAAGAGGGAACTCATAATTGTATTAAAATTGAACTTTTTAGCTAATCTCAGGGCACAGACTGTCAGTCCTCCCCACATTAACCCTCCGAAGAAAGGGAATTGATATGGTTTTATCCCAATACTAATGTAATAATCACTACTATAGTGATATATCCCAGTCAATCTTACGGCGAGAAGCTCAAGAATGAATCCAGTAAGACAGGCAGACAAAAATAAGAAAAATTCGTTCTTATCTTTCTTTTGGATTATGTCCTTCAAAAGGAGCAATGTTATAAAATAGCATATGATTTCAAACGCGTTAATCCAGTTCATATAAAGTCCTCTGATTTTGAAATGCATTATCGAATGCATTTCCCCGAATTTAGTTAAATGCGAAATTTAAAATATTTTTGTCGCAAAAACAATAAAATCTACGCTATCAGGCTTTGCATCCAGAAGTATTCTGATACATTCCTCGCCGGTTGCAAAGGTTGTACAAATATCATCAAATAGTAAAACTCTCTTGTTTTTGATTTTTCTAGCTTCCCTTCCCAATGCAAAAGCACCTAAAATATTCGCTCGTCTCTCGCTTGGTCCTAGTCCCCTCATCGCCACTGTTTTCTTCGTTCTAATGAGTGCATGTTCAACCACGGGCTTATCTAAAATTTTACCAGCTTCCTTGGCTATCAAAAAAGCATGATTGAATCCTCTTTGTTTTTCTTTTGATTTCTCCATCGGAACGGGAACAATAATGTCGTACTCTAAATCAGAATGTTTCAATCTGTCTGCAACAATCTCTCCAATAATAGCGGCAGTTGATCTCTTCTTATTGTATTTCAAGCGAAAAATTAAACGTCTCTCGTATAGACCATACGAGCAACAACTTATGCAGTTTATCTGATTCCCCAATACATTCGTTATGTATGGTTCTTCAAGTTTCCAACCAACATGATTTCTACAATGATCACAGAGGCAATAAGGTCTTGTTTCATCAATTATATTCCCACATATCGCACAGTACAGACTCGGAAAAATAAATTTAAGTACAAGGCTACACAACTGTTTTGTGCATCTGCAAACATTTTCCCATAACCTATTTGAATTTCTCATACATGTATCTTGTATGATCTGCATTCAACTCATAAAAACGCTGATAGTCTATCTTTCATTCCTGAGTTTCTATCTCTACTCGTATTGCAGTGTATCATCCTTATTAGAGCTTTCTCGTCGCCAAGAAGCACTACATTATCTTTGCCCCTGGTAATCCCGGTATATAGTAAATTTTTGGTACCAAGTACGGGTCCGTAGTTTGCTATAGGCATTACAACCATTGAAAATTCAGAGCCTTGACTTTTATGCACAGTAATGGCGTATGAGAGTTGCAATTCTTTAAATTCCTTTCTCTCATACCTAGCAACCTTACCTTCATCAAACTCGACAGAAATAATTTCGTTCAATGTGTCAATCTCAATAATTTTTCCCATATCCCCATTGAACAATCCACTGCCTTCAACTTCTAAGGCCGGTATCTTCCACTGTTTACCATAGTTGTTTTTGATTTGCATAACCCTGTCGCCGAGTCTGAAAAAATCATTATACAAATCAATGCTTGCGTAGTTTTTATTCCTAACTTCCGTGCTTTCATCATCTGCGACATTTTCAACCAAGTTATTTTCAATATCTGAAGAGGTTTTACGAATTTCCTGCTTCCATTCTTCTCTCGGATTTAGAGAGTCTTGAAGCATTTTATTTAATTTAACTGTTCCAAGCATTCCTCTCTTAGTCGGACTTATTACCTGTGCTTCCTCATATACTGCAAGTTTAGCAATTTCGTCTTGAACCTCAGCATATCTTCTCTTAGGCATGAAAATCAGATCATCTCCCTCTTGATATGCAAGATTTGGCTCCTCACCCCTATTAATCTCGTGTGCAGACACAACTATTTTGCTTTCTTCGGCCTGTCTAAATATAGATTTTAATGATGTTGTATGAATATATTCGCTATCTATGATATCTCGCAATACGCTCCCGGGCCCAACTGGAGGCAGCTGGTCAACATCGCCCACAAGGACAAGTCTCGTGCTATCCGTACATGCTTCAAGCAATCTTGACATGAGTTCAACATCTATCATCGATGCTTCGTCAATAATAATAGCATCCGCTTCAATAGGATTG
>JAQYRL010000079.1 GCA_028725765.1 Clostridiales bacterium | reverse complement strand
CTTAGTGCAGTTAATATAAATCCAAACCAACAACAAAAATGAAATTCGGATTTGCACGATTTGGTGCGCTTAAAGGGACTCGAACCCCCAACCTTCGCATTCGTAGTGCGCTACTCTATCCAATTGAGCTATAAGCGCAGATTCTCATATGATGAGATAATATTATTCGTTAGAGTTACAGAATTAAAAATAGTAAAATCTTAAACACTAACACTTGAATTATACTAAAAAACGAATAAAAAGTAAAGGATTTATTCAAGACCTGAAATTGAGTTTTTCAAAGTTTTTAAAGATTGAATTATAAAACTCCCATAATACAGGTTTTATATCATTATCCTCACATATGAAAAGCCTATTATATTTACAGTCCATTAAAAATTCGACTTCAATACTATTAAGAAATTGAATGTTACCGCCTCTTAATTTCTTCCTAAAAAATGATTTTTGAAGTCCTTTTGTATAACCATTTACTATCCACAAGAAAGATCCTCCATTAGATCTAAATGATTCTATTATATTGACATCTTCATATGCATCTTCGAGATAATTTCTTGAGGCTGATGAAACGGCTATTAGGACATCCATATCATTTAATAGTGCTTCTTTACTTAGTCCTCGACCAATGTTGTATATAACAACGGAAATCTCATCATCAGAGAATAATTGTGATGAAGTCCTATATATATTATCATTAAAGCGTTTATGTTCTGCAATACAACCCATGTCATTTGTTAAACTATAAAAATTATAACCAGGTACGAACCAGTTTACTCCTAAGCAAGCGTTAGGAAAGTTATTTATCTTAAAACTTGACTCATATTTGGATGTTTTGTCAATCAAGAAATTAGCAAAGATATCAACGAAATCATATTTTTCAATGTGACGTCCAAGATTATATTGAGCAAAAAAATTCCTATTATGATCTTCTAAGGGTGCAAGTTGAAAAAATGCTACAGATGGGTTTTTATAATTAAAAAAATATTTTTCTGAAAGCCAAATTGCAAAACATGAGGATAGTTCTGTTAAGCCTACATCTGGACCAGCCCCGACAAAACCAATTTTCAGGGGTCTATTATTGTCTAATTTAGATTGATTTAATCTCTGTGAGATAAGTGTCTTCATATTACTAATTATATCCTTTTACTTAACTTTTTACTTAACTTTTATTTTCGCATTACCTTAATAAAAATCAAACTATGGAAGTAATAAAAGTTTAACTCATATCTATTCTTATTGAGTTGTTACTCCCATAGTTTAACTGGTTACTCTCATAGTTTTGATAATTGAGTGTATTATTAGTCTAAGGTAGTATTTTAAGCGTATTTAGTTAGATCGATATTATAGCAGCTTATTTTGTTGAGTTGTTCTTAAAAGTGCTATGCTGATCATAACTTTCCAATAGATGTCTTGCATATCGTTGTTTGGTTTTAATAAAGTTTGAGCGTCCCATTGAATATGTCATACCGTTCTGTAGTCAAAACAAACATTTCGCATGTTTTGATATTTTGTTAACTGCGATTCGCTAAGTCGCAGCTGCATAAGCATCTCATACTTTCATATGAGCACAGACTATTTCTTATCCCAAGAAGGGATCTACCCGCTTCGAATGCCAATCGCTTGCATCCTACTTCTCTTATGAGAATAGTCGTTGAACCTTCTTCTTTTCAAAGCTTGGCTGCTAGTTGCCCATTTTATTCAGTATTTAGGATTTAACCGTGTACCATCCAAGATATTTTTTCTGTTTTCACAACATTCACGTTTAGACATATTTCATCCTTGCGTTGTAGTTATCTTAGCTTTAGGGTTTTCTAGCAATTCAAGTAGTTCACTGAGGTTATAATGTCGAATTACTCATTGCATACAGGTTTCCCTATATGTTGACTATTTATAATAATTAATCAAAAACGACGGTTTGATCTGCGACCGATTCAATGCGATCCATATTAAGGAAGCAACCATCCATACAACGATAAAAAAATTGATTAAGTAATGGCTCAATTTGATTCATTTTTCCATAGTACCAATAATCTTCTTTATCTGTGGTAACGTTGATTTTTCTATTAAATCTCTCTATTTTCAAAATATTATCCTGATTAATGTTTGCACAGACTTGCCTTGAAACAATTGGTAGTCTGTCAGGGCTCTTTCTTATCCATAAATTAACCTCCTATTTGTTGTGTTGAAAATACATTGTATAACAATTATAAATCGTAAAATAGCAACTGAAAATAGCTTTTAATATGATAAAATAGTAAAATAAAGTAAGAAAAAACCGTTGAATTTATCAGAAGATATCGTATAATAGAAATAAGAACAAATGTTTTGTTGGATAGGAGTTAAAATGAAATTCGCGCATTTAGCAGATCTGCACATAGGTAAGAGACTTTACGAATATTCACTTATCGACAATCAAAGAGATATTTTGAACAAAATAGTTGGGTTGATTAAAAAATATAATGTCGATGGAGTTGTAATATCAGGTGATATTTATGATAAATCGGTACCGCCGATAGATGCGGTGGAGATAATGGATGAGTTTTTGAGTGCATTAGCTGAATTGGATATATTTATAATCATAATTGGCGGAAATCATGATTCAGTGACAAGACTTTCATTTGGTTCAAGAATTTTAGAGAAAAGCAGAGTTTTTATTTCGCCTTCTTTTAATGGAAATATAGAAAAAGTTGAATTATCAGATGAATTTGGAGACATCAATTTTTATCTTCTACCTTATATTAGGCCGATAAATGTGAAAAGGGTTTATGATGATTTTTCAGGGGATAATTTCACAGAAGCACTTAAATTTGTTATGGACAAAATTAACCCTGACAAATCTTTGAGAAATGTTTTGGTATCACATCAATTTGTCACTGGTGCCCAAAAATCCGATTCTGAAGAACTCTACGTGGGTGGAAGCGAAAATGTAGATTATACATTGTTCGATGATTTTGATTACGTTGCACTGGGACATCTTCATATGCCACAGAATGTTGGCAGAGAAACCGTAAGGTATGCTGGGACACCACTTAAATATTCTTTTTCGGAGATTTCTCATAAGAAGTCTATGACAATAGTAGATATGAAAGAAAAAGGGGATGTCGAAATTCAAGAAATACCTCTGGTTTCTGCCTGGGAGTTGATCGAACTTAGAGGTAGTTTAAATGAGCTGATAAGCAATTCAATTACTAGTTCGGTAGATAAAAAGTCTTTTGTGAAAATAACTTTGACAGATGAGGTTTTAAAAAATGATGCCCTTAATATTTTAAAAAATTTCTATCCGTACATTGTCTCAATAGGGTATGACAATAGCATAACAAGAGATAACAACATCGTCCAAAGTACAAAGGTCCTTAAGGAGCAGGATCCGCAACAGATTGTCGAGGAACTTTTTGTGCAACAGAATAACCGAGAGATGAACGCTGTTGAGCGAGAATTAATAAATAAACTAGTTAAGAAAGTGTGGGGAAGAGAATATGAAGCCGATTAAACTGGTATTATCAGCATACGGACCTTTTCCTGATAAGACTGTGATAGATTTCGATAAATTAGGTTCTGACGGTGTATTCCTTATATCAGGACCGACTGGCTCAGGCAAAACAACGATATTTGATGGTATCTGCTATGCACTTTATGGTACAGCGAGCGGAAATTTAAGAACGCCAAAAATGATGAGAAGCACATATGCTGAGCCAGATATCAAAACCTTTGTTGAGCTGACATTTTCAAGCCACGATAAAGAATATAGAATAAACAGAAGACCTGAACAGGAAATTAAAAAAATTAAAGGAAATGGGACCACCGTAAGACCGTCAGACGTTTCTCTTGAAATTTTGGATGGTGGAAGCACCGTAATCACAGGCAAACGTGAAGTAGAAGAAAAAATTAAAGAAATAATCGGGCTAGATGCGAATCAATTTAGACAGGTAACCATGATTGCTCAGGGAGAATTTTTGAAAGTCTTAAACTCAAGCACTGAGGAAAGGATGGAAATCTTCAGTAAGATTTTTAAAACTGGGAGGTATACTTGGCTTCAAGAAGAATTGAAACTCGCTGTCAAAGATATGTCAACATGTGTTTCTGAGATTGAAAAAGAACTTAATCAAGAATTTAACAGTATTTTCACACCTGAGTTTCTTGAAAATGAGGATGCATCTATAGATCTATCTGGATTATTATATACACAAAAGAAAGATATGCTTGAGAAGGCTTACCATAATATCAAAGAAAAAGGTAAAGAAAACATTGAGTTGAAAGATGAATTGATGAAAGAGAAAGAACAGTTGATAAAGGAGTCCGCAAATTTGGAATCTATAATCAATCATTTTTCTAAACTCAACGAAATATCTGATAAATTAGAAAATTTAGAGTCGGAAAAAGATTCAATTGTTAAAAATCAGAATTCTATTCCCAAAATGAAGAAAGATATCGAAGATATGATTTCGACAATATCAAAATTAGAAGCCTTAATACCTCGATATCAAAAACTTGAAGCCCATCGAGATAAAATTTCAAAACAGAGTGAAGAATTAAATTCGCGTAAAGAAAATATAAAACAGTTAAATAATAAATGTGAAAAAGTTAAAAAAGCGTTGGATTCAAATAAAACAAATTTGGAAAAAATAGAAAAAGAGTTAAACACATCAGAGGATGTAAATATTCAACTAAATTTAAGATTGAATTTTCAAAGTTCACTTGAAAAAGTGTTAAATATAATCGAGAGAATTGAAACTTTAAACAAAAAATTTAATGAAGTTTCTGAAAAAGCTAGAGAACATCAGATAGCATACATTAACTTAAAAGAAGAGTATAACAATATGGAGGTATTCTATCTTAAGCAACAGGCGGGCATTTTAGCTAGAGATCTTGAAGATGATAAACCTTGCCCTGTATGCGGTTCAACATCTCATCCAAATCCAGCTAAATCAGCGGATGTTTTGTATGAGAAAGCAGATCTTGAATCAAAGAAAAGCGAACTTGAGAAGGCAGAAGATATATTCAACAAAAGTAGCCAGGAAGCTTCTTTAATCAAAGGAAACAGGGATGTCTCAGAGGAAGAATTTAAATCGAGCATTGCCACATTAAAGAACTCATTTGACGAGCAAAATAATTCTTTTAAAAAGATGATAGCAGAATATGTGAACGATTCATTTGACTTGACCAAAGAAAATTATTTAAACATCAATGCTATTCTCAGAGAAGAGATTAATAACTTGAAAGAAATACAGTCTACGCTTGTAGAATATAAGAAAAAACATACCTTGCTGAAAGCTAGTATTAATGAATATGAAAAAGATTTAAACACACTTATTGAAGGTAACAACAATCAGAAGGAAGATTATAATAGGCTAGCGGGTGAATACAAGGCATCCAAGGAATTATATGAGAATGAATTAACGCAGTTAGAATATAAAAATTTAGAGAGTTTAAATGCAATAATTTCTAATCGCAGAAGTGATCTGGACAAGGGAAAAAAGGAAATCACAGATCTTGAAACAAAGATTGAGAATTATTATACTCAGTATAATAATCTTATAAGCGGTAGGCAGACATTACTTTCGTTGATTGACGGCAAAAATGAAACTGTGGTTAGGAATGATTATGAGGGGTTTAATCTCAAAGTCGATAATCTTAAAACTCAAATTGTTTCTGTTGAGTCTGAAATTACAGAAAATCTTTCAATTTCAAAAAACATATCAAGAGCACTTGATATATATGAAAAGTCTCTTCCAATATTGGACGATAAGAAAAATTTATTAGATCAATACTCTAACTTATCTGCAACTTGCAGCGGAGAACTGCCAGGAAAGGCTAAAATTAAATTAGAGACGTTTGTTCAAATGGCATTTTTAGATCGTATTCTAGCTCGTGCAAATATAAGGCTATTAAAAATGTCAGAGGGGAGATATATGCTGAATAGAGATGACAAAGGCGATAACAAAAGAAGCCAGACAGGTTTGGATTTAAGTGTTCATGATCTTAGCAATAATACTTTTAGGAGCACTAAATCCCTATCCGGAGGGGAATCATTCCAAGCTTCTCTTTGCTTAGCATTGGGTTTTGCAGACGAAATACAAAATTCTTCTGGAGGCATTCAAATTGAAACCATGTTCATAGATGAAGGCTTTGGAACATTGGATAATGTAGCTCTTAAAAATGCAGTGGATAGTCTGGTAGATTTGAGCAAGGGCAATAAACTCGTTGGAATAATATCGCACGTTGACGAGCTGAGAGAGAGGATTGATAAGGGCATCAATATAGAAAAGAGCAGCTTTAAAGGAAGCAAATTAACCATTCAGAGTTAAAAATCAAGATAAAAAATGAAACATAGCCACTCAATTCACTGAGTGGCTATGTTTTGGAAAAAAGTTATAATTATTAACTGTCAGAAGTTATGTTATGCCTACATTAATATTTTAAAATGATGGTGTTTAAGAGTCCTTTCGCTCAAAAAGAAAGATTTTCACCAAGAGATTGGCACTCATCTATGCCTTCTTGGTCCGGTGTTTCGTGCAGAATGAGGGCAGGGTGGGCAAGCTCAATTCCAGCATCATTTGCCTCTTCTTCCCATAATCTCATCCATTCGCCATCTCCCCAGCCATATGAGCCGAAAAGCGCAACTGACTTTCCTGATAGCTTTGGTACGAGTTCTTCCCAAAGAGGCCTGAATGTGTCGGATTCAAGTTCTTCTGCTCCCATGGAAGGGCAACCAAGCGCAACGGCATCAAACTCATCTAACATATCTGCACTAAATTCTTCTGCAACAAACAATTTCGCTGAATCTCCTGCACCCTCCTTGATAGATTCTGCCATAATTTTAGTGTTGCCTGTACCACTCCAATAAACAATAGCAATATTTTTCATAGTTTCTTGTATGATTAATTCGAAGCTAAATCATACTCTCCTTTCCATTTTTACTGTTTGTGTCATAATACATTCAGATACTGTGGACTTTTAATTTGTTTTTTGTAGCTTGACTACTTGATAGGAGTGTATTGCCATCTCATT
>JAQYRL010000078.1 GCA_028725765.1 Clostridiales bacterium | reverse complement strand
ATAATGAGATGGCAATACACTCCTATCAAGTAGTCAAGCTACAAAAAACAAATTAAAAGTCCACAGTATCTGAATGTATTATGACATAAACAGTAAAAATGGAAAGGAGAGTATGATTTAGCTTCGAATTAATCATACAAGGATATAACAATGAAAAAAACAATAAAAAAATCCATGAGCTTAATGATAGCTCTACTAATGATGTTCGGCATATTTGTCGGAACAACAAGTGTATTTGCAGATGAAGGTCATAAGGTTGTTAGCAACATAACATCAACTGGGGTAGGTCAGTTTAGTAAAATAAGTGGAACAGTTGACCTGAATAAAACTGTGAATATGAGTGAATTGAAATTGGTAGAAGGTACACCTGAGCAATATAAAGGTACATTAAGTAATTCTGTAGAGGCAACAGATTTATTTGATGGTGCATATAAGCTTTATCAAAGCAAATATGAAAAAGAAAGCACTTTTTTGGGGAATTTCAGAAATCTTGTTATGTTTAATAAAGGAGAAAAATTTCCTACAGTTACATATACTGTGAATTTCCCAAATAACATTACTGTTGACACAACAGAAGTTAAAGCAGCAGAAAAAACCAGTGCAATTAGCAAGATTGAAACAGTTGCTTCAGAACACTCAGTAACTTTCACATTATATCTTGGAAACTGGGAAGATTTTGAAGGATTCTTTAAGCATACTAAGGCTGAACAAGGTCAATTGGGACATACTATAGATATTTCAATTCCATTTAAGGTTGATGCATCTAATGTAACAGGCAATTCTCTTGGTACAATTACTGGAACAGGAGTATGCAGCCTTTATAAATATGGCAGAATTTTTCGTGGTACAGAAATTGTACACATAACATCTAACAATTCATTTGATATAAAGAGGTAAGGGAAAAATGAAAAAAATAAAACAATTTTTAGGGAAATTAACAGTTTTATCTTTGTCATTATCAATGATGATTATCCCTAACATGTCTGTACATGCAGATACAAACCCCAACACATTATTGTACCTTCAGGATGTTGACATGAATACTGGTGAAATGACAAACAAAACGGAACAGACATTAAAGGATAACTATTGGGTAGATTTAGAAAAGAGAAATGTTAGAAATGTAACCGTTCCGAGAGATCAGACTGATGAAAATATGGTTGGAGTATTTCCTAAATATATTACTCCGCCATCGAATACTGCGATAAATTCAATAGTTGCATTTCACGGTTTAAAACTAGGTGCATTAAATCATTTCCCTAACACAGGAATTCGTTCAAACGGGCACACTTTAGAAACTGCTTATTATTGGAGTTTTACCGGCTCTGATTATAACCAATTGCCGACAGAAAGTTGGAGAAATCCATATAATTTTACAGAAGATAAAATATTGACTTCTGATGAAGTAGCTAATCCAGATGAAAAACTTGCAGTATATGGTGATTTATACGCTAAAGGCTCAAATAATTCAGCAGAAATCGATAATTATGATAAAGGTTCTGATATACCACTTGAATTTTCATTAAATGCCTCATGGTTTAAACGATATTTAAACGGATTTACTATTGAGATGTTTGGTGGTGGTGGTACAACACTACAAAATATCGAAAAGAGAGCAGGACAGTATGCCATTTCGGATGCTGGATTAGCTTTTACTATTGATATTCCAGAAGGAGTCGTAGTAAATGATAATCCTACCGTTCAAATTGAAGAACTTGATGGTTTTTCGGCTAAAACATCTAAAGAAAATGGGAAACTTATTATAAGACTTAGCAAAGATGAAAAAGCTCAGAAATATAAATGGAAAAATTTGTTGGGAAAAATTTCCTCTGTGAAAGCAGATAATATTCGAGTCAGCATATCTGGAGTAAAAGTTGCGGATACCGCAACACCAGATACTCAAATAACACTTAAAGGTACAGCAGCTGGATTCTATGATTTCGCATTGTCAGAATCAGAGGACTTCCATTCATTTTCTAATAACCATACAGATGATGCTGCAAATAGATTATATACATTCTTTGCAGCTAAACAGTCTGATGAAGGAAGAGATAAAGCAGCACCTGCTGATAAGCCAAATCTGATATCATACACATTTAAAGTAAATAAGCCTGCAAACAATACCGTTACATTCATAAATGAGGATGCTGAATACGCCAAGGTAAAAGTAGAAACTGGCAAGGCTATTGATAAAGATGGGTTAACTGACGAATCAATGCCACAAAATCCAACTAAGAGTGGCTATACTTTCAAAGAGTGGAATACGCAAAAAGATGGTAAAGGAACTGTGTTTACAGGTACTACCGCAGTAAATCAAGATATAACGGTCTATGCGATTTACAGTAAGAATGATAACAATAATCCAAAACCAAATCCTGATAATAAAAAGCCACAGACACCGAATAATGTGACATCACCAAAGACAGGGGACAGTTCTAATCTAGCGTTATATGTTACATTGATGGGATTATCAGGACTACTGATTATCACTGTAGGAATTAGAAAAAGAAGAAAAGAGAGTTAATATTAAATAGAAATTTCAGAGATTATTTATTCTTCGCAGATTACTTGGAAAGATGTTAATAAAATATTAAAGGTGTAACAATAGAATCGGTCGCAAATTCAGCGACCGATTTTAGTAGTATGACGGGCATGCCGTCAATCTGTGGTGAAAGTCCACAAGGGGCGTAGTTGCCGACGAACCCCAAAGCGACTCCCAAGGTTCAAGTCGTGAGGCTTGGGCGAGAAGAAGGGATAGCGAAATCGTAGCCTGA
>JAQYRL010000077.1 GCA_028725765.1 Clostridiales bacterium | reverse complement strand
ACATTCCACCAATGAACATTCCTACAATTACTTCCGGTTTTAAGATTGAGATAGAATCAATTCCAACTGCTGCTGTATAAGATACAAACAATGACAATGCTGCCAAAGCTGCAGAACCGATTGCAAATCCTTTTCCAATCGCTGCTGTTGTATTTCCAACAGAGTCTAATTTATCAGTAATATTTCTTACACCTTCAGGTAATTCACACATTTCTGCAATTCCACCGGCATTATCTGCAATTGGACCGTAAGCATCTACCGCAATTGTCATACCTGCAGTTGCCAACATACCAATTGATGCTAATGAAATACCATATACTCCACCTACCATAAATGCTACTAAGATTGCAACAGAAATTAAAATAATTGGTGCTAATGTAGATGCCATACCTACAGAAAGACCGGAAATAATTGTTGTTGCAGTTCCTGTTTCAGATTGCTCAGCAATTTTTCTAACATATTTGTGAGAGTCTGAAGTATAAATTTCAGTAACTTGTCCAATTAAAGTTCCAACTACTAAACCTACTACTACTGCTCCAACCCCTTTTAAATCTCCAAGCATTGATTTTGACAAGAAGAAAGAAGCTATTACAGTAATCGCACCAGCTACATAAGTACCCATATTTAATGCTTTTTGAGGATCAGTATTTTCTCCACCACGAACAAAGAATGTTCCAACGATAGAAGCTAAAATACCCACACCGGATACAGCAAGAGGGAATACCACTCCCATTACGCCATAGTCAGTTGCAATTAATCCTAATGTAATCGCCGCAATGATAGAACCTACATACGATTCAAACAAGTCAGCTCCCATACCGGCAACGTCTCCAACGTTATCTCCAACATTGTCTGCAATTACTGCAGGGTTACGAGGGTCATCTTCCGGAATTCCTGCTTCAACTTTACCAACTAGGTCAGCTCCAACGTCAGCAGCTTTTGTGTAGATACCACCACCTACTCTTCCAAACAAAGCCATTGAAGATGCTCCAAGACCAAAGCCTGTTGCACATTCAACAACTGTAGCAAGATCTAGAGCTACAAACACAATTCCCAATCCTAGAAGACCAAGTCCTGATACACATAGTCCCATAACAGCACCCGATCTGAAAGCTATTTTGAGAGCCTTTGTCATACCAGACTCTTTTGCTGCCCATGCAGTCCTAACGTTACCAAGCGTAGCGACCTTCATACCGAAGAATCCAGCTAGTACTGATAGAAGTGCTCCTAGAACATACAAACATGCTGTAACCCAATTGTTTAGACCTATTCCAATGAGAAGAAATAAAGCCACGATTACAATTATCATCGTGCTATACTCTCTTCTTAGAAATGCCATGGCACCTTCCCTAATGTAGCCTGAAATTTCCTTCATTCGATCAGTTCCTTCATCCTCCCTGCCAATCCATGTAGACAAAGAAAATGCAACCAACAGACCGATGATGGCAGACACGGGAGCTGCCCAACTCAAGACAGTTAGATCCATATTTCTCTCCTCCTTTTAATGCGACAACCTCGCATACAAATAAAAATTAATAATTACTTTGATATTGCAACCAGTATTATTGAAATCACGATAAAGCAAATAGCTGCAATCGAAGTCACTTTTTCCAAAACAGCATCAATACCTCGACTCTTTTTCTTGCCGAAAAGCTGCTCTGCTCCGCCCGCGATTGAACCTGAAAGCCCATCACTCTTACTTGATTGAAGCAAAACGCTAACAATCAATATAATACTAGCAATTGCCAATAAAATCATCAGTGCAGTATTCATTGCTACCTCCTTATTTCATAACCATTTGAGTTTATCACAATGGTATATAAAAATCAAGCAAAACAGCTTGCAAATACCCTCGAATTTGAGGATTTTGTCAAGAATATTAAAACTAATCAATAAGGCAATCAATAAAAGCTATTTTGCTGTACAAATTCCAACAAAGTCTTCAACCTTTAGACTCGCACCGCCAACAAGAGCACCGTCGATATCCTCCATCGACAGCAATTCCTTTGCATTCGCTGGTTTTACGCTACCGCCGTACTGAATTATCACCTCATCAGAAACCGCATCACTGTAAAGGTCAGATATTTTTTGCCTGATTACCTTGCACATATCCTGGGCCTGCTGTGATGAAGCAGTTTTGCCCGTTCCAATCGCCCAAATCGGTTCGTATGCTACGGTTATTCGCTTTGCATCCTCGGCGGATATGTCTTTAAATGCTGCAACGATCTGAGACTCAACAAAAGAGTTTTCTTCGCCTGACTCTCTGATTTCAAGGGATTCTCCGACACAGAGAATTGGATTGATATCTTCTTCTTTCAAAATCCTTTTCAGTTTGAGGTTTACAGTTTCGTCTGTTTCGCCAAAATACTGTCTTCGCTCTGAGTGTCCGATTATAAGAAGATCTACGCCGACTTCCTTTAGCATCGGTATTGATATTTCGCCAGTGAAAGCACCTGCATCCTCATAATGAGCATTTTGAGCTCCTATGAGAACACGCTTTTCATCTCCTAAAGCCTCTATGAGGGTGTCTAGCTGTGTAAATGGTGCACATATTGCAATGTCTACATTTTCAGAAAGCTGTGAAATTTTACCCTTAAGTTCCTGTGCAAAAGCACTTGCTTCTGCCTTATTTTTGTGCATCTTCCAATTTCCGGCAATGAGTAACCTTCTCATTTTTTTCTCCTTTTTTATATAACATACATAAATTAAACTGTGCATCGAAGCATGATTTAAGTTTACGCCATGCTGTGGCTTTTTCACATGGCTTTAAAAGTAGCGTCACGCTGTGGCTTTGTCGCTCCGAAGCACCAAATGGTTTTATTATTTATCTTCAATAACGGCAATTCCAGGTAATTTCTTACCTTCTAGGAATTCTAGGGATGCACCGCCACCTGTTGAAATATGTGTCATCTTGTCCTCAAGTCCGAATTTCTTGATGGCTGCAGCAGAATCTCCACCACCGATTATTGATATACAATCACTTTCTGCAAGTGCATCAGCGACAGCACGTGTTCCCTTTTCAAAGTTTTCCATTTCGAAAACGCCTACAGGTCCATTCCAAACAACAGTCTTAGCTTCAGCAATTTTCTTATTGAAAAGTTCTATAGACTTAGGACCGATATCAAGTCCCATCATATCCGATGGAATATTCTCAGCATCTACAGTTTTAGTATTTGCTTCATTCTCAAATTTGTCGGCAACTACTATGTCTACAGGAAGAACCAAATCTTTGTTTAGTTTGTTGGCTTTATCCATTATTTCCTTGGCAAGTTCAATTCCATTTTCATCAAGAATTGATGAACCAATTTCATAACCTTTAGCCTTGAAGAATGTATAAGACATTCCGCCACCTATTATCAATGTATCAACCTTTTCAAGAAGATTGTCTATTACCTTGATTTTGTCTGCAACCTTGGCACCACCCATTATAGCAACAAAAGGTCTCTTAGGATCAGCTACTGCATCACCTAGAAATTTAACTTCCTTTTCGATTAGAAAACCGCTGACTGCAGGTAGATATTCAGCTACTCCGGCAGTTGATGCGTGTGCCCTATGTGCTGTACCGAACGCTTCCTGAACAAAGATATCTCCAAGCTCGGAGAGCTCTTTGGCAAAATGGAGATCGTTATCTGTTTCTTCTTTTCTGAATCTAACGTTTTCAAGGAGCATGATTTCTCCATTTTGCAGCTCAGAAGCGATTTTTCCTACACTGTCGTCAACTACGACATCGCTCTGAGCAAATTTAACGGGCTGACCGGCGAGCTCTGCGAGGCGGTCAGCTACCTTGCTCAAGGAAAACTCTGCCTTAGGCTCTCCCTTCGGTCTTCCGAGATGGGACATGAGTATCACCTTGGCTTTTGCTTCTACCAGGTATTTGATCGTAGGGAGAGCGGCCCTGATGCGGCCGTCGTCTGTGATTTTACCGTCTTCCATTGGTACATTAAAATCACAGCGGACTAAGGCACATTTTCCCTCAAAATTTACATCCTTAATTGTCTTCTTCATAATTTACATCCTCATTAAAAATCCACGAGCCTTAAATATTGTTGAAATCAGTTAATATCTGAAACAACCTTATGGCTCGTGAAATATTTTGTTACATATATAATTTATTTATGGTCAACTTCGTACATATGTTTGATAAGCTCAAGAATTTTAGTTGAGTATCCAAACTCGTTATCATAATATGCTATGAGTTTGAAGAACTTATCAGTCATCTGTACGCCCTGTCTTGCGTCAAAGATTGAAGTATGTGGATCGCCAACAAAATCAATTGCTGTTACTTCATCATCTACATATTCGAGTATGCCCTTAAGCTCGCCTTCGCTTGCTTCCTTGACTGCTTTGTTGATTTCTTCAAGGGATGTAGGGTTCTTTAGGATTACGTTTAGGTCAACTACCGAAACGTCTGCAGTAGGCACTCTGAATGCCATACCTGTCATTGAACCGTTAATTTCTGGGATTACAAGCCCTACAGCCTTTGCAGCACCTGTTGTTGTCGGAATTATATTGTTAAATACGCTTCTTCCGATTCTCCAGTCCTTGTTGTTTCTTGCATCTACAACCTTTTGTTTTGATGTAGCTGCGTGAATCGTAGTCATCAAGCCACTTTCAATACCAAATTTGTCGTTTAGAACCTTGCAAAGTGGTGCTAAGCAGTTTGTCGTGCAAGAAGCGTTAGAAACGATGTTCATTGACTTCTCATATTTTTCGTGGTTAACTCCAACTACGAAAGTAGGTGTGCCCTTGTCCTTTGCAGGTGCTGAAATAATAACCTTCTTTGCGCCGTTATCAATATGAACCTGTGCTTTTTCCTGTGTATTGTATGCGCCTGTACCTTCAATAATGTACTCTGCTCCACACTTTGTCCAATCGATGTTTTTTGGATCATTTTCTGAGGTTACAGGTATTTTCTTTCCATTTACAATTATGCCTCCATCATAGTGACCAACTTCACCTGGGAATCTGCCGAATGTTGAGTCATATCTAAGCATGTATGCCATATACTCAGTGTCGGAATTCCTATAGTTAATCCCTACAATTTCAATCTCCGGCATATCGAGCGAAGCTCTTATTACGCCTGTTGCAATTCTACCAAAACCACTGATACCAATTTTAATTGTCATCTCTCTCTTTCCTCCTACGAATTAAAAATTAGTTGGTAATTTATATTATATTAATAATTTTATTAATATCAAAAATAATAATTTTAAGAAAAGTTAATGCCTAAAATCTACGTCTTTTCGACGATGCCGGTATTTCCAAACTCTCCCTATACTTAGCGATAGTCCTTCGCTTAACATCTATACCCCTATCAAGTAGCATTTCAGATATTTTCTGGTCCGACAAAGGTTTCTTCGGGTCCTCTTCTCTAATAAATTCACTGATAAATGACTTAATACTATTTGATGAAACGCCCTCGTCACCGCAGCCCACGCCGCTACAAAAGAAATACTTTAGTTCAAACAGTCCTTTTGGCGACAAAATATATTTCCCATTCACTGCGCGACTCACTGTAGATTCATGAATCTCAAGCAAGTCCGCTATATCGCTCAATGTGAGTGGCTTCATATATTTATCCCCATATAGAAAGAATTCTTTCTGCTTCTCAACAATTGTTTTTGCAACATTATAAATAGTGCTTTTTCTTTGCTCAATATTCTTTATTAGATTAATTGCCGAATTGAGTCTATCAGAAAAATATTCAGAAACTTTTTCGTCGTCGATTACATCTTTTGCGAGCGTCTTATAATAAGAACTTATCATCAATTTTGGAGTTGAATTATTGTTTAATATGACTTTAAATGAGTCACCATCAATCTCAAGTGTCAAATCTGGAATTACATATTTCACAGACCGTCCTGAAGAAAACATGGATCCTGGCTTTGGTTCAAGCGTTTTGATTATATCAAGCATATCCTGAATTTCTTCTGGCGTCTTCTTCATCTCCTTGGAAATATATGCAATCCTATTTGATCCCAGGTCATCTAAATAATTATTCAAAAGAAATTCAATATCATGGGTCAAAAGTTTCTTATGCTCAAGCTGAATCATCAGACATTCCTTAAGATTCCTAGCTCCAACACCAAGTGGTTCAAACCCTTGAATCACCCTTATAACTCTCTCGACTCTATCAGCCGGCACAGAAAGCACCTGAGAAATTTCATCCGCAGAAGATCTCAGGTAGCCATTGTCATCAATATCGTTTATTATATATTCCCCAATTTCGTTTTCATCAACCGAAATATCAGCAAAAATCAACTGTTCCGACAAAAAATCGTAAAGCGTTATCTCTTCGCTAACGTATTTCTCAAAACTAAAGTCAGAGTCATCATCCGGTGCATTCTCCCATACCTTGAAACTTTTTTCATAGTATGAATCCTTCTCCATTCTATTTGCAATTTCCTCATACATTGGCATTGCGCTATCATTTGCAAATTCAAATTCCGAAGAAGGTTCTATCATAGGATTTTCTAGGAGTTCCTGCTCAACATATTCCCTGAGTTCCTGACTTGTGTACTGCAAAATCTGAATAGACTGAATTAATTCTGGCGTCATCACCAGTTTCTGAGTCTGTTGAAGTATTTGCTCATAACCAAGTCTCAAAACGTTGCATCCTTCCTAATCATTCCTACTACTAGTTCAATCCTATTCAAGTGGCATCCTAGTACCATTCTAACGACAAAATATTTGCATGCTAAAAGGCTTAGAATTTCATGCCAGAATGGTGCATGCCCCTTACGCAAATATTATACCATTTTTAAGGATCAAATTCAATCTGGACATTTGCTTAAAGGATTATTTTAGTTCTGGAAAATCAAGCTGCCTCAGCGCCTCGAACAAAACAATATTCGCAGAATTAGCAAGATTCAAGCTCCTAAGGCGGGTCTCCTTGCTCATGGGTATACGTATGGCCATACTGCTATTTTGTTCGATAAAATTTCGTGGCAGCCCTGCAGTTTCTCTCCCAAACAGAATCATGTCATCATCCCTATACTCTACATCTGTATATCTCTGGCTGCCCTTTGTTGTCGCCAGGAACATTCTTCGATTCGAATTTTTCTTCAGGAACTCATCGAGGCTTTCGTAAACGGTCAGGTTTACATATGGCCAGTAGTCAAGCCCCGCCCTTCTTACTGCTTTTTCATCTATGTCAAAGCCTAGTGGCTTAACAAGATGAAGATGTGCACCTGTCGCCGCACAGGTTCTCGCTATATTTCCAGTATTTCCCGGGATTTCGGGTTCTACAAAAACTATGTGAAGTGCCAATTCTCATTCCTCCAATTTATCATATTCCCTTTTACTAGCTTAATTATATTGGAAAATTTCAGAAAATTGAAGACAAATTATTGAAAATGTTATATACTCAATCTTAAATATGGTATTTAACATCAACAAAGATCATTGATTTCAGAAAGGAGAACATCTCGGCATTCTCTGCCGGATATATTAAAATGAAAAACATTAAAATTGCATTTTTAGGTCATGGTAATGTTGGCGGTGGTACTTGTCAAATCCTTCAGAATAACGCAGACCTCATTTCTCAGAGGCTTGAAAGAAAATTTGAGGTTACTCACATTCTTGTTTCGGACGCAAGCAAACCTAGGAATTGGCCTACCCTCGGTGCCAAACTCGTTACAGACTTTGACGATATATTGAATTCCGATGCTGACATAATAATTGAGGCACTTGGTGGAATCGAGCCTGCGGCTTCCTACATGAAGCTTGCACTTGAACACGGTAAACATGTTGTTACAGCAAACAAAGCAGCTCTTGCAGCAAAATACCCATCTCTCATTGAGGCAGCAAAAGCCTCAGGTGTTTCACTTCGTTTTGAAGCTTCTGTTGGCGGTGGAATCCCTGCCCTATCAGCTATTTGGGGCAATCTTCGCGGAAATAGATTCACTGAAATTTCAGGTATATTAAATGGTACCACAAACTATATTCTAACTAAGATGGCTTCAGAAAATCTTATGTATGAGGATGTTTTGAAGACTGCTCAAGAACTTGGATTTGCGGAGGCGGATCCTACTGCTGACATTGAGGGGATCGATGCTGCGAACAAGCTTTCAATTCTGATGGCAATCGGTTTTGATGAGTACATAGACCCAGAGTCAATTCCTCGCCTTGGAATAACAAAGGTTACTGCCGATGACATTGCAAAGGCATCTGCTGAAGGTAAAAAAATCAAGTTGCTCGGAACTGCAAAGATTGATGATGGCGGTAAACTTGAGTATTTTGTTAAGCCAGTTGCGATAGATGCATCTCACCCTCTCTACAACGTTGACAACGAGTATAATGCTATTCTTGTCAGGGGCGATGCTGTTGAGGACGTGATGATGTACGGCAAGGGTGCAGGTCCCCTTCCTACTGGAAGTGCTGTGCTCGGCGATATACTTGAAATAGCTGAAAGGCTATAGGTTGAATTTTATTTTATATACTTAACCGCAATGGTTTAATTCTACAATAGTAGTTTAATATAGTTAATTTTGATTCATATATTATAATTAGTTGAAAGGTTGGATTTTACAAAAATGAGTTTATTAAAAGAATGGAAAGATTTGATTGAGAGTCAGACTGAAGAGAGCTATCCTAAATTTTGGGAAGAATATTCGGATGCGGAGATTAAAATATATTCAGATATATTAGCACATAAAAATGTCGTTATTTCTGGAACATTTGAAGAACTTAAAAAGAAATATGATGTTCGTGATGTCATGTTTATGGGATTTCTAGATGGTGTGAATTCATCCCTAAAGGGAAGTGAGATTGATCTTAATTCTATTACTCCTGAATCGAATATTAATCTTGACATAGACTTTGAAAAATTGTTTTATAACATGCTTGAGGCCGATGCGGACCACCTCTTCAGCCTTGATGACTGGAATGATGTTCTTAGTGAGGATGAGAGACGTAAGATTTACAAGGATTATAAGCGTTCAAAGATTGTTCATGTCGAGAAAAAACCTGGCAGAAATGATCCATGTCCATGTGGCAGTGGCAAAAAATATAAGAAATGCTGCGGAAGAAATGTATAAATGTATAAATGTTAAAAAGGACCATATTGGTCCTTTTTTAATACTATAAGCTTTTGTCGGCTTAGCCAGACTTTACATATTCTTCTCACATAACTCATTAATACAGCACTGCTCACACTTTGGATTTCTAGCAGTACAACACTGCCTGCCATGAAAAATCAAGCTATGATGCGTCCTTGACCACCTTTCCTTTGGCACCCTCTTCATTAGAGAAAGCTCCGTAGAAAGAACATCTTTAGCTTTGACAAGCCCTATTCTATTTGAAACTCTGAAAACATGGGTATCGACAGCAATCCTATGCTCCCCGAAGCCTACAGACAAAACAACATTCGCTGTTTTGCGTCCGACCCCAGGAAGAGAGACAAGTACATCATAATCATGCGGAACGGAGCCGCCATATTTTTCGCACAACTGTTTTGTTAGATTAATTATATTGCGCGCCTTAGTCCTGTACATTCCAATCGTTTTCAGTATTGTCTCAACATCTTCATTTCTAGCCTTCGACAAAGCCTCAGGTGTCGGATATGCCTCAAACAACGCAGGCGTAACCTTATTTACGCTGACATCCGTGGTCTGTGCTGACAAAACAACAGCAATCAAAAGCTGGTATATATTTTGGTGATCAAGTGCGCATTCCGCGTCAGGATACTCTTTTTCAAGAGCATCCAAAACCGCCGGAATTTGATTCTTTTTTAGCATAAAATCCTTTCAATATTACGTTGGCAACGTTTCTTTAGCATTATCATTAGCGCTGCCATCGTGGTCCTAATATTACTATCCATTCACTACATAATCAAGCTTATTATCGCCAGCTGTAACTCGCACGGTATCGCCCTCTCCGAGCTGCCCCTGTATAATCATTGCCGCAATGTGAGTCTCGATATTCTTTTGAAGATATCTCTTAATAGGCCTTGCACCGTATGCAGGATCATACGCCTTGTCAGCAATAAAGTCTTTGCCGGCATCGTCGATTTTTAGTTTTATATTCCTATCGGCAAGTCTTCTTCCAAGATCGTTTGCAGTGAGTTCAATTATGCCCTCAATCTGAGCCTTTGTTAGTGGGCTAAATATAACGATGTCATCAACACGGTTCAAGAATTCAGGTCTGAAATGCGCCTTAAGCTGATTCTCAACCTTTTCTTTAACCTCATCTGAAATACTTCCGTCTTCTCTAATATTATCGATCAGGTCAAAACTTCCGATGTTCGAAGTCATGATGATTAGCGTGTTCTTAAAGTCAACCGTCCTACCCTGATTGTCTGTCAGTCTGCCATCGTCAAGAAGTTGCAACAAAATATTAAAGACGTCGGGATGGGCTTTTTCTATTTCGTCGAATAGGATTACGCTGTAAGGCTTCCTTCGAACTGCTTCTGTGAGTTGTCCTCCCTCGTCATATCCAACATATCCTGGAGGCGCTCCAACGAGTCTTGAAACAGAATGCTTCTCCATATACTCCGACATATCTATTCTTATCATATTTCTTTCCGAATCAAACAAGGTTTCAGAAAGTGCCTTTGCAAGTTCAGTTTTACCAACACCTGTAGGGCCTAGGAATATGAATGACCCAATCGGTCTGTTCTCGTTTTTGAGTCCAGCCCTTGCCCTAAGAATTGCCTGCGAAACCGCTTCGATCCCCTCGTCTTGCCCTACAACTCTTTTGTGCAGAATTTCAGGCAGTCTAATAAGTTTTTCCTTCTCGGATTCTACGAGTTTTGCAACTGGAATTCCTGTCCAGTTTGAAACAACTTCAGCGATTTCCTCTTCACCGACCTCTTCTTTGAGCAGTCTCGCCTCTTCAGCCTTCTCAGCTTCTTTCTTTTGCTCTTCCAGTTTTTCCTCGAGTTCAGGCAGCGAGCCATACTTTAATTTTGCAAGGGTTTCAAGGTCATAGTTTCTCTCGGCCTCATCCATCTGGTGTCTAATCTCTTCAATTTTTTCCTTGGTCTCCTTAACCTTTGTGATCGCTTCCTTCTCATTATTCCACTGAGCCATGAGGACTTTTTCCTCATCCTTAAGCTCGGCAAGTTCACCTTCCAAGGTTTCAAGTCGCTTTATAGAAGCCTTATCGTCTTCCTTGCTGAGTGCCTGCTTTTCAATTTCAAGCTGCATAATTTTCCTTGAAATCTCATCAAGTTCAACCGGCATTGAGTCTATTTCCATCCTGATTTTAGCAGCCGCCTCGTCCATGAGGTCTATTGCTTTGTCCGGCAAAAATCTGTCCGAAATATATCTATCAGAAAGCGTTGCACATGCAATAAGTGCAGCGTCTGAAATTTTAACTCCGTGGTGTATTTCAAACCTTTCTTTAAGCCCCCTCAAAATAGAGATTGTATCCTCAACTGTAGGCTGGTCCACCATTACCTGCTGGAAACGCCTTTCAAGAGCCGCGTCTTTTTCGATGTATTTTCTGTATTCATCAAGGGTAGTTGCACCTATGCAGTGAAGTTCTCCCCTTGCAAGTTTTGGCTTCAAGAGGTTACCGGCATCCATTGAACCTTCGCCCCCACCAGCACCAACGATATTGTGAATTTCATCGATGAACAAAATAATCTGCCCTTCTGACTTTTCCACTTCGTTTAGGACGGCCTTTAGTCTTTCTTCAAATTCTCCTCTATACTTTGCTCCTGCGATTAGAGCACCCATATCCAGAGCAAAAATTGTTTTGTCCTGAAGGCCCTCTGGCACGTCGCCCTTGAAAATACGCTGTGCTAAGCCCTCAACAACGGCTGTCTTACCTACGCCCGGTTCACCAATGAGGACAGGATTGTTCTTAGTTCTCCTTGATAAGATCTGGATGGTTCGTCTAATTTCGGCATCTCTTCCAATTACAGGGTCCATTTTGCCTTCTTTTGCTAACTGAACAAGATCTCTGCCGTACTTATTTAAGGCATCATAGCTGTTTTCTGGATTTTGATTTGTTACCCTTTGGTTTCCTCTAACCATTGTCAGTGCCTTAAGAAAATCGTCTTTGTGAAGACCGTTCTTTGTTAAAATTCTTGCCGCCTTGCCGTCTCTTTCGTCCATTATTGCAAGGAATAGATGTTCTACGCTCACATATTCATCTTTGAATTTTGTGGATTCCTGCTCAGCAGCTAAAACAACCTGGCTGAATCGCCTTGAAGCATAAACATTGTCGGCCCCTCCAGAAACCTTTGGTAATCTTTGAATTTCTTCTTCCAACTCACCGATTATTAGAGCCGGATCTATCCCCATAGCATTAATTAGCTTCGGAATGAGACCGTCTCTCTGCATCAGAAGAGCAAGAGCCAAATGCTCAACCTGTATCTCCTGGTTTCCCTCAGAAACCGCAATATTCTGACATTCGACAATAGCTTGCCTTGCATTTTCAGTATATTTTTCTATGTTCATAGTTCCACCTCCATTTCGTGTTCTTATATTATTACATATGAATTTTTTAAATCTCAAATGATTTTCTATACTATTTAACCAAACTATTTATCATTTATATTGTCTATATAACTATTATAAACCGCGAAAATGGAAATGTAAAGAACTTTTTAGCACTCTATCAAAAAGAGTGCTAACAAAATGTTAAAAAAAGGAAATTCATGAGATCAATTAATATTTATTGTTGAACATATAGTTTAAAATAAAAATAACATCTAAAGAACATTTTTTATTCTTCAAATGTTATTTTGTCATCTAATTGATTTTGCAAATCACGTTTGCCATAAATAATACGATAAATTTTTACAGCTCTATTTATTTCATCGACCAAATAAAACACAATGTAATTCTCAGCAGGTAAAATCCTCAGTCCTCTTTTTTTCCATTCCTTATGGTCACACAATCTATGTCTATCAGGAAATTCATCTAGAGAATTAATGCATTTTAAAATTCTATACGATAATTTCTCGGCTATATTAGGCTCTAATAGTTCATAGGTTATGTATCTTACAATTCCTATTAAATCATCCTTTGCATTCTCTGAAAAAATTATCTTATATTTCATCTAGCAACTCTTTCTTTAACTCATTTTCGACTTCCTCAAGGCTATATGTTTTCCCCTTTTCAAAATCATTTTGAGCTTTTAACATTTCCATATTAAATTGTGCTTCTGACATATCAGCAATTGCAATAGGTCTTGAACCATGAATCTTTACTTCAAATGGTAATCCATTCTGCATTACAACCTGTCTCAAAAAAATCGATACAGCATTTGACATTGGTATTCCAAGTTGTTCAAGCACTATTTCCGCCTGTTCCTTAATGTTTGGTTCTACTCTTACATAGATATTTGATGTTTTACCCATATATATCACTTCCTTCTATCTTGAATTATATCATTTTTGATTGCGTATAGCAATACATTTTAATGCAAATCTGATTTTCACATGACATTAAATTTTAATTATGCAGCGAGTTAAACAAGTATTTTATCTAATAAGCCATTTGGCTAAATTCATTTAAAACAAAATATAGATTAAATATACTTTTTTCAATATATTTTTTGATACAGGTTTTCGTTTATATATTAATTTGTTATAATTACATTAGATATTAAAGGAGGTTCTCATGGACAAAATTTTGATTGGCAAAGGAAATACGGAAAATTATATTCTTTTAAATAAAATTAATCGACACGGACTTATCAGTGGTGCTACCGGAACTGGCAAAACCGTCACTCTAAAGGTGCTTACGGAAGGTCTCTCTGACGCTGGGATTCCTACCATTCTAGCGGATGTGAAAGGCGATCTTGCAAATATTTCAAAACCAGGCGAGATGAATGCCAAATTAAAATCAAGACTTGAAGAACTTGGTATTCCTAATTTTGATTTTAAAAATTATCCTGTAAATATGTGGGATATCTACGGTGAAAAAGGAATCCCACTCAGGGTTACGGTTTCAGAGATGGGACCTCTTATGCTCGCAAATATTTTGGAGTTAAACGATACTCAGACTGGGGTTTTAAATATTATTTTCAAAGTTGCCGACAGTGAGGGTCTTTTGTTAGTCGATTTAAAGGATCTTAAACAGATGATAAATTTTGTCGGTGAAAATAGTGATGAGATTAGTAAGACCTATGGCAATGTGGCTAGTCAAAGTCTCTCCGCTATTTCCAGAAAACTTTTGTTTATTGAAGATGCCGGCGGAGATTTATTCTTTGGAGAGCCTGCAATAGATATCGGCGACCTTATTAGAACAGATACAAGTGGCAAGGGTGTGGTAAATATTTTAAATGCTACGAAATTGATTTCAAATCCACTTCTCTACTCCATGCTTCTTCTATATTTGCTTTCAGAAATCTATGAAAACTTCCCAGAGGTTGGAGACTTGGACAGACCTAAGCTTGTTTTCTTCTTTGACGAAGCCCATTTGCTATTTAACAACACGCCAAAAGTTTTACAGGACAAGATTATCCAAGTAGTTCGTCTCGTGCGCAGTAAAGGTGTGGGAGTATTCTTCATCACTCAAAATCCTCTCGATGTGCCAGAATCAATTTCCTCACAACTTTCCAACAGAATCGTCCATCAACTAAGGGCTTATTCTCCAAAAGAACTAAAGGCGATAAACGCTGTTGCAGACACATTTAGACAGGATGAATCCATGGATATAAAGGAAGAAATCATAAATCTTAGGACTGGAGAAGCATTAGTTTCATTTGCCGATGAAAGTGGCGCGCCAACTGTGGCAGACAAAGCACTGATCCTCCCTCCACACTCATCCTTTGCGACACTAACAGATGGGGAGTATAGCGCCTTGGTTGATTCTTCACCACTTTATACAAAGTACAAGGAACCTATCGACAGAGAATCCGCATACGAAATTCTTCTAAAAAGAATAGAAAGAGAAAAGTTGGAAGCTGAAAAAGAAAAGTCAGAGACCAAAAAACAGAAAGAACTTGAAGCTCAAAGGAAAGAATTAGAAAAAGCACAAAAGTCGAGACGAAGCAAAAAGACCTACGTTGATAAAGGCATCGACTCCATGCTCGGCACCATTACGAGAACCATTGGTCGTGAAATCGCAAGAGGCCTCCTCGGTTCCATGACTAAAAGAAGATAAAATAAAAAACTGAAATCACAAAACCGCATAAATAAATACATTTATGCGGTTTTGATTAAAAAAATTTAAATTTTATATTCGTACTAATAGGCTAAGCGGACAAAAAGAGTTGGTGGCTAATCCCAATAAACAGGGTAATTCGATGATTTATGTAGTTCTCCCCAAACAACTGCATCGCCCCACATATTGATACTCTTTTCAAGTTTCTCTCTTTCATTCATATTTTGA
>JAQYRL010000076.1 GCA_028725765.1 Clostridiales bacterium | reverse complement strand
ACTTGGTGTCTTTGCCCACCATCGTCGAATCGTCTATCTGTAGGATGATGTCCCCTTTCTTCAGCCCCACTTCCGACGACGGCATGTTGGCGTAAGGCTCGTCAATCACGGCGTTCTTCAGCTGTTGGTTGTAGCGGATGAGCGCACCGATGCCGCCGTATTTTCCAGACAGGGCCTGCCGCAATTCTTGCGTTTCGCTCTCTGGATAATATTCCGTGTAGGGGTCCAGACTGCGCAACATGCTCTTGATGCCTGTGCCAATCACGTCATTGGCATCGAGGGTGTCTACATACATCAGGTCCAGATTTTTATAAACGGCGTTGAACAGTTCCATGTTTTTGGCCGCCTCAAAAAGGTGGTTTTTGTCCTTTTGGGCGAATAAGCTGTTAGGCAATAGTCCCAACAGCAAGAGATATAACAGTAGTTTTTTCATTATCATGACATCAATTTGTTGAGCAAAGATAATATTTAAGACCATAATATAGGTGGTAGCGTTCGCTTTTTTATTGTATTTTAGCTTTCCGGTCTATTTTTTTTGCAAAATGTTTGGAGGTTTCAAAAAAACGTTCTACCTTTGCATTCGCAATCAAGATTCTTGGTTTGTCATTGCTTCAATAGCTCAGTTGGTTAGAGCACCTGACTGTTAATCAGGGGGTCGTTGGTTCAAGCCCATCTTGAAGCGCAGAGAGCGGAAGTCCTTTTTAATGGGGTTTCCGCTCTTTTTGGTTAGAAAATCCGTGAGTTGTGGTTACTCATTTATTATCTTCTTGCGTTTCACTTCTTAAAAGTTGATTTCGAAATGCAAAAGTATACCGAAAATGTTGACCGATTGTTGACCGATAAAAAGAAATAGCAATGACAACTTTTTTAGGCTGTTATCATTGCAGTTAATGGCGTGAGAATAAGTAAAAATGTTGCTAACTGCATGCTGAACCATACTGATCTAACATTGAGGGTCGCAGAATTTTACATAAACAAGACTGCAATGAAGCAAACAAGAACATATTAGTGTATGTATTTGGCAAAAAACGTTTAATTTAATGTGTATTTTTTTTGTTTGTTATTCAATTTACACGGCAGCCAATTCTCTTCCTAAAGCACGTAGAGCATTTTTGATTTGACAAACTCTTTCCGCACTCGGAGTCTTTATACCATAGATGTATTTTGACAATAAACTTTTGTTAATGCCCAGATTTCTCGCTACTTCCGAGACATTTAATTGTGGGAAACGCTTAAACAACATTGCAACCTCATTATCATATTTCGGTTCGTCTTTTGTATAAAAACTTGAAATATGTATATCTTCATCCAATTCATCCCATCGTAAAGCCTCTCCATGTAATTCTATTGTATAATCCATTCGTTGCCTTTCTGTTGCATCTTTGAGCAATGGAAAAGCCTCCAAAGGACGGCTGTACACCTTATCCTCGCTTGACAGCATATATATACGCCCTTTCTCAAACCATATATTCTTTATTGTTTCCATAATGATACTCATTTAATGATACTCGTTCCAGACATTGATGATATCCTCTTTGTACATCTCTGCAAGTTCCAATGCTCGTTTCAAATCTTTGGCTTTTAATCCATGATTATATACTAACTTAACCTCATCTTCTATCTGTATCTTTGCATCATCGTCACCTTTTACAACATGAACATGGATTGGTCTATGTTCATCAGAATAAAAGAAAAAACGAAGTCCAAATATTTCAAATATTGTAAGCATATTATTATTTTAAAACACACTACGAATATAGGGATAATATTTTATCCTTGCAAATATTTTGAAAACTATTTTACCCTCTCATTCCCCATTTATTTCTTTGATCTATTGGTTCGTAAATCACAGTTTTTATGTAAATTTGCAAGAGTACTATTACAGATAGGTAAGCTATGACGACACTGGGATTTGTCTTATTGATAATTACTTGGATAATTGTTGGCTTGGCAACAAAAGGCAGAAAGCATACGTCTCAAAATCAGTGGCAGCGGGAAGATAAGAGAAAACGCTTGGAAGAGGAGTATGCACAAAACCTTAAGGTGTGGCGGGAGTGTAAGGAAGATATGAAGAGAAGGTTAAAGGACTTTTTGGGTCGTTAATCGTATGCTTTAGGATACCCAACGGATTGCCTCAAATTGCAAATTAACATCAGATTCTCGACACTAATTTTGAAAAGCGGGCTGAATGTTCTTTGCCTCAAATTGCAAATTAATATCAGAGTCTCGAGGCTAATTTTTAAAAGCAGATAGAATGTTCTTTGACTCAAACCATCATTCACAATTAGAATCTCGCCACAGTTATATATAGGTGGTAAGCCCAACAAAAAAAAGTTATTCCTTCAAAAAAAAGTTCTTTCCCCTTCTTCCTTTTTCATCCTTGCCACCCTTTGATAATAGTCTCATCGTACACGTTGTGTTCGTCAGGGCTGTGCAGAGGCTTCCATACCTGGGCAAAGAAAGGATTTCGTTTGGCTTCTTCGTCATAATTCCACGGCATGGGGAAGCACTCGGGGCACCAGTGACCACCTAATAGAACCAGTCGGGGAGAGGCTTTGAAGCGATGTCCAA
>JAQYRL010000075.1 GCA_028725765.1 Clostridiales bacterium | reverse complement strand
TCAAAATATGAATGAAAGAGAGAAACTTGAAAAGAGTATCAATATGTGGGGCGATGCAGTTGTTTGGGGAGAACTACATAAATCATCGAATTACCCTGTTTATTGGGATTAGCCACCAACTCTTTTTGTCCGCTTAGCCTTAATTGACAAAAACTACTTGATGTTAGCCTTATTTAAGCCCTTCGATAAAATCAAAAGGCACAATTATTTTGTCGCCCTTAGCGTAAGGAGCAAAAGTGAATTCGCCCTTAGATTTCTTACCGTGGTCGTTAAATGTGAACTTATCAGAATCAGCCTTGAAAGTGTATTTCTTGCTTCCCTTAGATAGTCCAATCCTTTTAGTATCATCTTTTTCTGTAATCTTCACCTTATAACCCTTGCCCTTAGCAGCTGTTTCCAGATCTACAGGAGCAACAAACTCTGTTTTTCTAAAGTTCTCAGCCCTGTCGTTAATATTGTCTGTTGCAGTATACATTAGAGCATTGTACATCATTTTAGCATTGCTAAGCTGTTCGTTTGTCATATCGTTTGCAAGTTTAGTAACATAATCACTGCCTTCCTTAGGGTCCTTGTCGTATGCACTCTTTACCTTTTTGACCTGTTTTAGCATCTTGTTATGCATCATTTCTTCTTGATATTGCCAGAATGATTTTACACCCTTACCAAGAAAATCTCTATCAGAGTTAGCCAGCGTATCATTTCTTTTGAATATCCAGTAAGCACTCTTTGCATTGTATGCAGATCCATCAATTTGATAAGCCTTGTTGGTGTCAGTTATACCGCTGAAAGCAGGTATAAATACTGAATTTTCAGCATTTCCCATGCATAGCCACTGAATAGAATTGGATTTCTTAGGGAGTTTGTCAAAAATTTGAATAGCGTGAATATCAGAAGAACGAGTTACACCTATAGGTCTTCCAATAGCTGGTGTTTCAGGATCTTCCTCTTTCATCCTTGCCAACATAGCGTTGTATTCCTCTGACTTTTCAGGAACATCCATTGCGTAAGGTGTGTCTTGATACCTATTTCTATACATATCAAATACTTGCTGCATCTTTACTTTTTCGTCAGGCTTGTAGAACAATGGATAGAAGTTATCACTCTCATAGTCGCCAGTGTTTTCCGGAGCGAGAATCTTCTTGCCCATCCATGTTCTCAAATTTGAGTAGTCATCTCTTTTGTTGTCAGACACTGATTTTGCAAGGTTATATTGTTCGCCGTCTTTTACTGCGCCCACCTTGTCAATAGTGGCAAACAAATTCTTTGAAAATACGTAATTATCTTTATCTGCTTGGTCAACAGCACCTATCATAAATTGATTACCAAAAACAGAAACCATGTCAGTAGGCATCTTCATAGCAGCATAGGTGTGTCCGCCATAAATTTCAAAAATCCAAGCTTCTTTATTATCGGCAAAGAACAAAATATTTCCCTCCGATGATCCGTATTTATCTACAAGCTTAGCGAGCAAATCCACAGCTTCTCTTGAGGTTTTAACCTGGCAAGCAATGAGACCAGGTAGAATTGCTTCTCTGAGACCAATGTCAACAAATGGATCTTCCTCAAGATATTTCTCACTAGGATCAGCAGAAACTGTACCAACTACAGATACACCGTAAGAATTGGTGCAACTTGCAGGATAGAGACCGTCTCCAGCGTCGGATGAATCTAAAAGATAGGTATATTTATAAGTCTTTTCAGGTAGTGGAACTTTGAAATTATCCATACCTTCACCAGTATCGACAAAGTATCTACCTTTTTCATTTTTTGCTGGCTCAACCTTGAACATTTTGTTGTACGCACCGCCGCCTTGGTCTTCACTTCGAGCAATAACGGTGGTACCGTCTTCACTGACATCTTTTCCGACATACATGCCTGTGCATGCCCAAGCAGGAGCAGACATAGCAAATAGTCCCATAAGAACTAATGCAGTCGTTCTAAATAATTGCTTCATTTAATCTTCCTCCTATAAATGAATATAATGTTGTCTATATTTTAACATTATTTTGTCAAAAATGACATAATGAGTTATAATAAAAAGGAAACAAAAATGAAAATAAAAGGAGTGATGAAAATGGACAAAAAGAAAAATTTGACATTTGAACCAAAGAGCGGATGGCTCCAGCTGAAAGACAAAGAAATTAATGACGTTATGAAATATAATGAAGACTATAAGAAATTTTTGAATGTTGCAAAGACTGAGAGGCTTGCAGCACTTGAGATTATAAGGCAGGCAGAAGAAGTTGGATTTGTTGATATAAACAAAATATTGGAAAAGGGTAAGAAAATAAAGCCTGGCACTAAGATTTTCGTAAATAATAAAAACAAATCTATTGGACTTTTCATTATGGGGAAACAGCCACTTGAGAATGGAATGAACATCGTGGGATCACATATAGACTCTCCTAGGCTTGACTTCAAACCGAATCCAATCTATGAGGATGGACATATTTCTCTTGCGAAAACGCATTACTATGGTGGCGTGAAAAAATATCAGTGGACTACGATTCCTCTAGCTATTCACGGTGTTTTGTTTAAGAAAAATGGCGAGCAGGTAAATGTTGCAATTGGAGATAGCCCTGAAGATCCGGTGTTTTGTGTAACCGACCTTCTGATACACCTATCAAAGGCGCAGATGCAGAAGAAGATGGCGGAAGCTGTTACTGGTGAGATGATGAATGTAGTGCTTGGAAATATTCCGCTTAAGGATGAGAAGGAAGGTGAGGCTGTTAAGCTTGGCGTTCTATCTATCCTGATGGACAAGTATGGCATTACAGAAGAAGATTTTCTGATGGCTGAGATTGAGGTTGTCCCGGCAGGTGATGCAAGGGATTTGGGCCTCGATCGTTCAATGGTTCTCTCTTATGGGCAGGACGACAGGGTTTGCGCATATGCTACGCTAAATGCAATTATTGACATTGAAGATCCTGAATTTACGGCATGCGCACTATTCATGGATAAGGAAGAGATTGGCTCATACGGAAACACGGGAATGGATTCTTACTTCCTTGAGAACACTATTCATGAGCTTATTTCACTTGAGGGGGAATATTCAGCGCTTAAGGTTAGAAGAGCTATGAAGAATTCTAAGGTTCTATCTGCGGATGTTACGGCTGCCTACGATCCAGATTTCCCTGAAGTTATGGAAAAACAAAATACTTGTTATCTTGGCTTTGGTGTTGCTGTTTCAAAATACGGTGGTTCAGGCGGAAAGGGCGGATCAAACGATGCAAATGCAGAATTTCTTGCTGAGCTGAGGAAGACTTTTGCTGATAATGATGTTGCTTGGCAGATTGGAGAAATGGGCAAGGTTGATGCTGGCGGTGGCGGAACAATTGCATATCTTCTAAGCAGATATGGCATGGAAGTAGTGGACTGCGGGACTCCTGTTTTGAACATGCATTCTCCTAACGAGATTTCGTCGAAGGTTGATAACTATATGACTATGAAGGCATATAAGGCTTTTATGAAATAAAAAAGTATTATTAAATTACAGTGTTGTAATATTTAAAATGCACACAGCTAAGAATTTAAAAAATAGGTGAGACCCAGGTCATTAGTTGCCAAGAGTTTCGCCTATTTTGTTTCTAAAGTATATTTAAGAAAAATACAAAGTCCAACTTTATATTTTTGATGAAATTTAGTGACTTTCGATAAGATCGCGAGCATTTTCGATAGTTGCTTTTGTGATTTTGGTACCGCCGAGAAGTCTTGCAATTTCCATAAGTTTATCTTCGCCCGTAATTTCCTCTACATATGCAAATGTTTCCGAATCATCAGATTCCTTATATATTCTATAATTATGATCTCCCTTTGCAGCAATCTGTGGTAGGTGCGTAATAGATATGACCTGGTGATTTCTAGCAAGAGACTGAAGTTTATTGCTAACAATGCTCGCTGTTATGCCGCTTATGCCTGTGTCGACCTCATCAAAGATAAGAGTTGAAATATTTTCAGAATCCGCTGTTATGGCCTTGATTGCGAGCATAATCCTGGAAACTTCACCACCAGATGCAACCTTAGCAAGAGGTTTAAGCGGCTCACCCTTATTTGTGGTTATAAAGAGTTCTACTTCATCTATGCCCTTCGGTCCTGGGGCTTTTAGGGGTGTAATGGCGACTTCTATATCTGCATCTTTGAAATTAAGTTGGGTGAGTTCGGAGACAACGGCTTCAGACAATTCTTTTCCAACCTTTTTCCTTGCCTCTGTAAGAGCATTACCATCACTATATAGCTTGAGTCTTGATTCTTCAAGCAGGGCTTTTAGCGCTTCCTTTTGCTCATCAAAAGATTCCATATTATTCAGCTTTTCGGAAAGCTCATTCCGATGTGATATAATTTCTCGAATTGTCGGAGCATACTTCTTCTTCAAACTATCGATAAGCGACAGCCTTTCCATTATCTCATCCAATTCTCTTTCTGAAAAATCAGATGAATCGAGTAGGGTGTGCATTTTTGATATGATATCCGAAAGTTGTATTGATAGGGATTCCAAATTGTCCGACAGAGAGTCTATATCTTTTGTATATTCAGATACCGATTTTATATTTGATAGAGCGGAGCCGATAAGATTCTCTGCTGAAAAATCTCCTGAGGACAAAGCATCATAAGAATCAGAAAGGGCACGGGAAATCGCTTCAGCATTTTGAAGGAACTTCATCCTATCTTCAAGTTCAGCATCTTCACCATCCAGAAGATTAGCCCTGTCAATTTCCTCAATTGAATATCTATAATAATCTGCCTTGGAAGAGTCTTCCTTGATTGATGTAACTAGCTTATTATATCTGTTCTTGATGTCAGAAAATTCATTGAAAGAATTGATATATGTAAGGTAGTACGACAAAATATTTTGTCCGCCAAAGGTATCGAGGAGATCGATATGTGTCTCAGGATTGAGAAGGAGATTATTGTCAAATTGCCCGTGAATCTGTGCATTTTTTTCAGAAATAGAAATAAGGCGTCCCAGAGGCACGCCATCTCCATTAATTATACAACGGTTTTTTCCATTAGAGGAAATTTCTCTAACAACCGTATATTCTTTATCTCCAAATTCAGCGAGCATTTCAACTGTCGCCTTGGAAGCACCGTGTCTGATAAAAGTCGAATCAGCTCTACTTCCAAGAGCAAGGCTAATCGCAGTTGCAACAACTGATTTACCAGCACCTGTTTCACCTGTTATGATATTTAGACCAGAATGAAAATTGAATTCTGTATCCTTAATTATCGCAAAATTCTTAATCTTGATTGATTTGATCATATCGGCAAATGTCTTTTGGCAATGAGATCATCAAGTATTCCTAGTATTTCCTTGGTGTTTTTCTCGTCATCTACAATTAATAACAAAGTATTGTCACCGGCAACACTTCCTACAAGATGTGGAAGACCAATGGAATCAACAGCTTCGCCTGCAGCATGACCGCAACCAGAAAGTGTTTTTACAACTATTAAATTATTTACAGAAACAGAAGACTTGATACTCTCACGGAATATTTTCTTAAATCTATCTGAAATAGGCACATCATCTGTAACGTTGGCGGAATATTTATAATGTCCGTTTGAAGTTGCTACCTTAATAAGCTGTAAATCTTTGATATCTCTTGATACTGTAGCCTGGGTTACAGGAAATCCGGACTTCTCAAGAAGTTCAACAAGCATTTCCTGGGTGTCAACATCATATGTGTTGATAATTTCTAAAATTTTATTTTGTCTTGAGTAACGCATAATTAATCTCCTTATATTTAAGAATAATTATAATAATTCATAAATAGTATACCACGATATAATTAAAATGTATATATCTTTATTTAAAAATAATTGAATTTTTATGAATTTTTTTTAATAAATAAAGAGGATGAATTTATGTTAAATGGTGAAGTATATATCTTGCCCAAAATAGACAAACACGTGTTCATATGCTATAATATTCTAGACAAATAAATGGTTGTTATTTTTCAAAAATACAGCTGTAATATGGGGATTTTTAAAGGATGGTATAGTATATGAGAATATTGGGCATAGACCCTGGATATGGAATTTTAGGATGGTCTGTCATAGATAAAATTGGAAATAAATTTATTCCAATAGATTTTGGTTCAATTACAACAGAATCAAAGATGCCAATGGAAGACAGGCTTGAATATATCTACAATGCCCTAGAATCAATTATTCATGAATATAAACCCGAAGAAGCATCGATAGAAGAACTGTTTTTTAATAATAATGCAAAAACAGCATTGCTAGTCGGACAGGCAAGGGGTGTTGCGATATTGGCATGCGTAAAAGGTGGACTAATTATTAATGAATATACACCGCTTCAAATCAAGCAAGCCCTCGTAGGTTATGGGAGAGCTGACAAGAAACAGATACAGGAAATGGTAAAGAGAATTTTGAATTTGAGAGAAACACCTAAGCCCGATGACACCGCTGATGCCATTGCTGCAGCGATTTGCCATGGACACAGCCTTGGGAGTAGAAATATTTTGTTGCGTGAAAAGAAGGGGATTTAGATATGATAAAATTCTTGAAGGGAAAATTTCACCCATACACTTTTGGAAGTGTAATTGTAGAGACTGAAAGCGGAATCGGATTTGAGGTTTTTGTGCCTTCAAACTCGTCAGTGTACAAAATACTTGAGGGAGAGGATGTCAAACTATATACGGAAATGGTTGTAAAAGAAGACAGCATGACCCTTTACGGATTCAGCGAGTTCGAGAGCCTCGACATTTTCAGAATGCTGATTACGGTAAACGGAGTAGGACCAAAGGCAGCTATGTCAATCATGTCGACGTTGAATACAGGGCAGCTTCTAGCGGCTATAGCAAGTGCAGATGCGAAGACAATAGCGACTTCTCCAGGAATTGGAAAGAAAACTTCGGAGAGACTGATTTTGGAACTTCAGGATAAGATTAAAAAGAATTTCAATGTTTCAGATGGTGCAGACTTGGCGGACGTTGCAGGCGTTGAGGTAACGGCAGGAAGCGAGTTTGAACAGGCAATTGAGGCGATGATGGCGCTTGGGTATAACCGTGCTGAGGCTTTGGGTGCACTTGAAAAGGTTAAGGGTAAGGCAGAAACTACAGAAGAGTACATTCGTAAGGCATTGGGACAGCTGATTTAGAAGGAGCATTAGTTAAAAGGAGCACTAGATGGATGAGAGAATAACGCAGACACATGCCATAGGCATTGAGGATAAACAGGACCTCAGCTTGAGACCGCAGAAACTTGAAGACTTTATTGGACAGCGTAAGGTCAAGGAAAATTTGAAGGTTTTCATTGAGGCTGCAAAGATGAGGGGCGAACAGCTTGACCACGTACTGTTTTACGGTCCTCCAGGTCTCGGAAAAACAACACTTGCAGGGATTATTGCCAATGAGCTTGGCGTGGAAATCAAAATAACATCGGGGCCTGCAATCGAAAGAGCCGGAGATTTGGCGGCAATCCTGACAAACTTAAATGATAACGATGTTTTGTTCATCGATGAAATTCATAGGCTGAACCGTTCTGTCGAGGAAGTACTATACTCTGCAATGGAAGATTATGCTCTTGATATAATAATTGGAAAGGGTCCGTCGGCAAGATCAATACGCCTTGATATTGCGAAGTTTACTCTTATAGGTGCAACGACAAGGGCTGGCAGCCTTTCTGCTCCACTACGAGACAGGTTTGGTGTTATAAGCAAGTTTGAAATTTATGAGGAAGACGAACTAGCTGAGATTATAAGGCGTTCTGCGAGTATTATGAATACTGATGTTGAACCTGATGCACTCCTTAAGATGGCAAAATGTTCAAGGGGAACGCCGCGCGTTGCGAACAGGATTTTAAAGAGAATAAGAGATTTTGCCCAGGTCCTAGGAGATGGTAAGGTTACCCTTGAGAGTGCTAGTCGGGGACTTGAGGCTCTAGGTGTTGATGAGGAAGGGCTTGAAACCCTTGATAGGGATATATTGCTCACAATCATAGAGAGATTCGGTGGTGGACCTGTTGGAATCGACACGATTGCAGCTTCAATCGGCGAAGAAAAGGTTACTATTGAAGATGCTTACGAGCCATATTTGATACAGAAGGGATTTTTGTATCGAACTCCTAAGGGCAGGATGGTATCGCAGGCTGGCTATGAGCATATGGGGCTTGACTGGATTCCTGAGGAAAATACGGATATTGAGACTTCCGAGCAGCTTAGCATGGACGACGTAACAAAATAGTCATTGATTAAAAAATACCATCCAAGAACAATAGGAAATAGAATATAACTTGAGATGACACAGAACATAAAATAATGTGTAATTTAGAACAAGAAGGACGATATATGCGAATAGAAGAATTTGATTATAACTTGCCGGAGGAGCTGATAGCACAGTATCCGAGCAAAGAAAGAGATAAGTGCCGCCTTATGGTTTTGAACCGTAAGGATGGCTCTATTTCTCATGAAATGTTTTACGATATTATTGACCACCTGAGAGAAGGTGACTGCATGGTTTTCAATTCCTCGAAGGTTATACCAGCTAGGCTCTTTGGAGAGAAACTTGGCACAGGCGTTAAGGTGGAATTTCTCCTCATAAAAAGACTAGGCGATTCGGATGAATGGGAAACCATGGTGAGACCTGGCAGAAGGCTAAAGCCAGGGGACAGAGTCGCTTTTGGTGAAGGAAGCAACAAAATTGAAGCCGAGATAATAAACTATGGTGATGGCGGAACAAGGATTGTTAAATTCCACTACGATGGGATTTTCATGGAAAGACTCGAAGAGCTCGGCAAAATGCCCCTGCCGCCGTATATCGACAGAGAATCAGAGGAAGAAGACAAGGAGATGTACCAAACTGTCTATGCTGATAAACCCGGTTCAGTTGCCTCTCCGACTGCAGGACTTCACTTCACAGAGGAACTACTTGAAAAAGCCAAGTCCAAGGGAGTAAAGCTAGAATTTGTAACACTTCATGTCGGCATAGGAACATTCAGACCAGTGAAGGTTGAAAATATCGAAGACCATCAGATGCACTTTGAGGAGTATTCGATAACCAAAGAAACCGCAGACTCAATCAACGAAAGTATTTTGTCGGGGAATCGCATAATTTCAGTGGGTACGACATCCACAAGAACTCTTGAAAGTGCGGTCTTTAAGGATGAGAAAAGCGGCAAATTCCTAGTAAAATCAGGCGGTGGCTCTACAGGAATTTTCATTTATCCTGGCTACGAGTTCAAAATAGTCAATGCACTGGTGACGAATTTCCATCTGCCAAAGTCCACACTCATAATGCTGATTTCGGCACTTTACAATAGAGAAAAGATTCTGGAGGCGTACGAGGTTGCCGTGAAGGAAAAATACAGGTTTTTCAGCTATGGGGACGCGATGCTGATAGAGTGAGATAATAATATTTTGGAGAATTAAATTATATGAAACATAGTATCAAGTACAGTTTGATAAAGAAGGACAACAAAACAGCTGCAAGGCGTGGGGTGATTTCAACTCCGCACGGGGAGATACAGACACCAGTTTTCATGCCGGTAGGCACTGCGGCGACGGTGAAGGCGATGAGACCTGAGCAGGTTGAGGACCTTGGAGCCGAAATTATTTTGTCGAACACATACCACCTATACCTTAGACCGGGGCATGAGCTTATTAGAGAGGCGGGTGGACTTCATAAATTCATGAATTGGCATAAGCCCATATTGACCGATAGCGGCGGATTCCAGGTTTTTTCGCTTAAGGGACTTCGAAAAATTACAGATGAAGGTGTTATCTTTCAAAGCCATATAGATGGTTCAAGGCATGAGCTAACGCCTGAAAAGGTTATTGAGATTCAGACTGCGCTCGGTTCAGATATTATGATGGCATTCGACGAGTGTCCGCCTTATCCTGCTGAAAAATCTTATGTTGAGCAATCTCTAAACACTACCATTGCTTGGCTAAAACGCTGCAAGAAAGCACATCATAACACAGAGAAACAGGCTCTCTTTGGCATCATGCAGGGTGGTATGCATTACGATTTGAGGAAGCGTTCAGCAGAGGAGATTGTTGAACTAGATCTTCCGGGCTATTCAATCGGAGGCCTTTCTGTCGGGGAGCCGAAGGAGCTCATGCTTGAAGTCCTCGATTACTGCGTTGATTTCCTCCCAGCTGATAAGCCTAGATATGTCATGGGTGTTGGCACGCCGGACTATATATTTGAGGGTGTCGAGCGAGGCGTTGACATGTTCGACTGTGTTCTTCCAACGAGGGTAGCCAGAAATGGCCAAGCGATGACTAGTGAGGGTCCTTTGAACTTAAAGAACAAAAGATTCGAAAAGGACTTTTCACCACTTGATCATAAGTGCGACTGCTACACCTGTAGAAATTACTCAAGAGCCTACATAAGGCACCTCGTAAAATCTAACGAAATATTCGGTTCGATGCTGCTTTCAAATCACAACCTTGCATTCCTTGTGAGTATGATGAGGGGCATTAGAAAATCAATAGAAGAAGACAGGTTCACCGAATTTAAAAAAGACTTTTATGAGTCTTATTATGGGAATGAATCTGGGAATAAGCTTTAAGCGAGTTTCTAATGCTTAAAATAAACTTCTAAATATGGGGAATTATATGACATCAAAACAATCTTTCAATATTAATTCGAAGCCGATTTGTCCGCATAGTGAGTTTTGCGGCGGATGTAAATATCAGGGTGTTGAATATACAAAACAGCTTGCTGAGAAGGAGAGTACGGCACGCGGATATTTTGTTGAAAAAGACTCACCTGAACCGGCAAAGTGGGATGAAATTCAGCCAGCGAAATCCGGAATCTATGAGTATAGAAATAAAATGGAATTTACATTCGGCGACCTTGTGAAGGGCGGCGAGTTGACTTTGGGGATGCACAAGAAGGGGCATTTCATGTCGATTGTAACTGTCGACGAGTGCCAGCTTGTTTCAAGAGACTTTCGTGAGATATTGAAATACACGCTCGAATTTGCAAAAGCGATGGGATATGAGAAATACAATAAAAAGATACATACCGGACTTTTGCGCAATCTTATTGTCAGACGAGGCATTAGAACGGGCGAGTTGCTGATAAATATTGTTACGTCAACCCAGTCAGAGTTTAACGAGGAAGAATTTGTAGAAGGACTTTTGTCACTTGAACTTGATGATAAAATTGTTGGAATTCTAAGGACTTTCAATGATAATATAGCTGATGCAGTAAACCCAGAGTCAGTTAAGGTTTTATGGGGACGAGATTACTATATGGAAAAAATCTCAGGGCTTGATTTTAAGGTCAGTGCATTTTCTTTTTTCCAAACAAATGTTGAAGCCGCTGAAAAACTATATGAGGATGCTGTCGGTCTGATTAATGACCTAGGCGGGAAACTAGTTTTTGATCTATACTGTGGGACAGGTACGATAAGCCAGCTCCTAGCGAGAAAGGCCGATCATGTTGTTGGTGTTGAACTGGTGGAGGAAGCAGTCGCATCGGCCCGTGAAAATGCGGAAATGAATAGACTTGATAACTGTGAGTTCATCGCAGGAGATGTTTATAAGGTGCTTGAAGGCTATCACAAGAAGCCTGACCTCATAGTTGTTGATCCCCCTCGAATGGGGATGAGCGAAAAAGCGGTCGATAAAATTATGAGCTATGGAGTGCCTCAAATTCTCTATGTTTCCTGCAATCCAAAAACATTGGCGATTAATTTGAAGCAGTTTGAAGCAGGGGGATATGAGCCTTTATATGGTAAATTATATGACAATTTCCCAATGACAGGTCATTTAGAATCAATTTGTTTGTTGTCAAGAAAATAAGATAATAGGCCATAAGATATTTGAAATCAATGGCTTTATTTAGATGAATAATTTTTGGTCTATCTAATTTTATATATTTTCAATCTTCACAGTTTGCGAGGATAT
>JAQYRL010000074.1 GCA_028725765.1 Clostridiales bacterium | reverse complement strand
ATGAAAATTTCCTCTAAATCACAGGAAGGAAGTGTAGTTGAGGAAGTTATGATAGAAAAAACAGGTGGAGATATTGAAATAGGATTTAACGCAAAATATTTGATAGATATCCTTAAAGTCATAGAAGATGAGGAAATCATGTTGTACTTTAATTCACCTGTTACTCCTTGTGTTGTAACACCAACAGAAGGAGATGATTTCTTATTCTTAGTTCTTCCAGTTAGAGTTAAGTAGATGTTTTTAAAATCAATAGAACTTAAGAATTTTCGGAATTATAAGAATTTAAAAATAAATTTTAATAAAACTACGAATCTAATTCTTGGAAATAATGCTCAAGGCAAAACAAATTTACTTGAATCAATATATTATACATCTATGGGCCGTTCATTTAAGCCAGTAAAAGATAGAGATGTGATAAAATTTGATGAAGAAACATCTATTATCAAAGCAAATGCTCATAAATATGATGATAATCTTGATATTTCAATCATTCTTCGTAAAAATGGAGATAAGGAAATAAAAAAAGATGGAATAAAACTTAAAAAAATCTCTGAATTATGTGATAATATGCTTGTAGTGATGTTTTCACCCGAAGATTTAAAAATTGTTAAGGAAGAACCTGAAAAAAGAAGGCGATTTATAGATAGAGAATTATCCTTAATATCGCCGATATATTTAGATAATCTTAATAATTATAAAAAAACACTATTTCAAAGAAATAATTATTTAAAAGAAGAAAATATAGATGAGATATTGATTGATGTACTTGATAAACAACTTGCAAATTATGGTTATGAAGTTATCAAATACAGAGATGAATTCATAAAAAAATTACAAAAATATGTTGAGAAGATTCATTCAGGAATAACATCTGGAAAAGAAAAAATCAAGTTAGTGTATAAACCTAACGTACGACCAGAATTTAAAGAAGATTTTGAAAAATTTTTAAAGGAAGATTTTTATAAAGATAGGAAAAATGCAGTAACTTCAAGAGGACCTCATAGAGATGATATAGAATTTTTAATAAACAAAATAGATGTCAGAAGGTATGGATCACAGGGTCAGCAGAGGACATGTGCACTATCTGTTCGACTTGCTGAACTTTCTTTAATTGAAGAAGAGACAGGTGAGTCAGCTATTTTGTTGCTTGATGATGTTATGAGTGAACTTGATTTAAATAGACAGGAATATCTTATTAAAACACTTGAAAATAACCAAATTTTTATAACTGCAACAGAACTTTCAAACGATATTATCGCAAGGTTAAATGGCGTAAATAAGATTTTTATTAAAAATGGAAAAGTAATAGAAGGGGACAGTAATGACAGAACAGAAAGTTACAAATGAATATGGTGCATCGCAGATTCAGGTTCTAGAAGGACTTGAAGCTGTAAGACAAAGACCAGGAATGTACATAGGAAGTACTGGTACAAAGGGGTTACACCATCTCGTTTATGAAATTGTTGATAACAGTGTGGACGAGGCACTTGCTGGATATTGTAAGAATATCAAGATAACTATTCAAAAGGATAATTCAATTAAGGTTGAGGATGATGGGCGAGGAATGCCTGTTGATAAACATCCTAAAATGGGAATCCCTGCTGTTGAAGTTATTCATACTGTCCTTCATGCAGGAGGTAAATTCGGCGGTGGAGGATATAAGGTCTCAGGTGGTCTTCATGGTGTTGGAGCATCTGTAGTAAATGCTCTATCAACTAGGATGGAAGTTGAAATAAAGAGAAATGGCAAGATTTACATGCTTGCTTTTGAAAAAGGTAAAACTGTTGAAAAACTTCATGAAATTGGAGAATCAAAAAAAACTGGGTCTACCACTATATTTTGGCCAGATCCTGATATTTTTGATGAAGTTGATTTTGATTATAGCACCCTTCAGCACAGATTTAGAGAAATGGCTTTTCTCAATAAGGGTGTAAATATAACACTCAAAGATGAAAGATTAAAAGGAAAAAAAGACGTTTTTCACTACGAGGGTGGAATAAAGGAATTTGTTAAGCATATCAATATAAATAAAGAAATAATTCATCCAGATATCATATATTATGAAGTTTCTGAAAAAGACAGAGAAGTTGAAATTGCAATGCAATACACAGATAAATATAATGAGATGATTCAAGCTTATGCAAATAATATTGCAACACCTGAAGGAGGCTATCATTTATCTGGTTTTAAATCTGCATTAACAAGAGTTTTCAATGATTATGCAAGGAAAAATAAATTTTTAAAGGAAAATGAAGATAATTTAGCTGGTGAGGATATTCGAGAAGGACTGACAGCTATCATTTCAGTTAAGCTCACAAATCCACAGTTTGAGGGTCAGACAAAAACTAAACTTGGTAATAGCGAGATGAAGGGGTTTGTTGAGACAGCTACAAATGAATATTTAGCGGCATTTTTAGAGCAAAATCCAAATCAGTCTAAGAGCATACTTGAGAAGTGTATAAAAGCAAAAAATGCGAGAGAAGCTGCAAGAAAGGCTAGAGATCTCACAAGGAGAAAGAGTGCTCTTGATAGCATGTCACTTCCAGGTAAACTTGCGGATTGTTCTGAAAAGGATCCTAAGTTATCAGAAATCTTCTTAGTAGAGGGAGACTCTGCAGGGGGGTCTGCAAAACAAGGAAGAGATAGAATAAGGCAGGCAATACTTCCACTGAGAGGTAAGATACTTAACGTTGAAAAAGCAAGGCTTGATAAAATTCTAAATTCTGATGAAATTAAAAATATGATTACAGCATTTGGATGTGGTATCGGACACGATTTTGATATTGAGAAATTGAGATATCACAAAATTATAATCATGACAGATGCTGACGTTGACGGAGCGCATATCAGAACCTTGCTGCTTACATTCTTCTATAGATACATGACACCGCTTATTGAAAATGGACATGTTTATGCTGCTCAACCTCCTTTGTTTAAAACTGTAAAACAAAGGAAGATATATTACACGTATTCAGAAAAAGAGCAGGATAGGCTTATGGAACAGCTGAATGAACAGCCAGGAAAAGCCGAAATACAGAGATATAAGGGTCTTGGAGAAATGGATTTCCACCAACTATGGGAAACTACAATGGATTACAATCACAGAACCCTAATTCAAATCACACTTGACGACGCGACGGCAGCAGATGAAATATTTACTACGTTAATGGGTGATAAGGTTCCGCCAAGAAAGAAATTTATAGAAGAAAATGCAAAATATGCAAGTTTAGATTTTTAAAGAGAATTGGAGAATTATAGATGTCAACACTTGTAGAAGACACAAAGATGATACAGCACGAAATTCATGATGAAATGAAAAAATCCTACATAGATTACGCGATGAGTGTAATTGTTGGACGTGCACTACCTGATGTAAGAGATGGTCTCAAACCTGTACATAGACGTATACTCTATGGAATGAGTCAACTTGGCGTTACACCAGATAAACCTTTTAAGAAGTCAGCAAGAATTGTCGGAGAAGTAATGGGTAAATATCATCCCCATGGTGACAGTTCAATATATGATGCCATGGTCAGAATGGCTCAAGATTTTTCAATCCGTTACATGCTCGTAGACGGTCACGGAAACTTTGGTTCTGTAGACGGAGATGGCGCTGCTGCAATGAGGTATACAGAGGCCAGGATGACGCCTTTCGCATTACAGATGCTAAGAGATATAGAAAAAGAAACAGTTGATTTCATGCCTAACTTCGATGAGGAAGAGCAGGAGCCAGTTGTACTTCCAAGCAGATTTCCAAATCTTTTAGTAAACGGCTCAAACGGAATTGCAGTAGGTATGGCAACATCAATACCTCCACATAATCTTAGGGATGTTATTGATGCTACTATTTTGCTAATAGACAAGGAAGATGCAACTGTAGACGATCTAATCAAAATTGTTAAGGCACCAGACTTTCCAACGGGAGCACACATTCTTGGGAGACAGGGAGCAAGACAGGCATACAAAACAGGCACAGGAAAAGTTCAGGTTCGTGCAAAGTGCGAAATTGAAGAAACAAAGGGTGGAAAATACCAGATAATCGTTTCAGAAATACCTTACCAGGTAAATAAGTCGAGGCTTATTGAGAAAATTGCTGAACTTGTCAAAGAAAAGAGAGTTGAGGGGATTTCAGCTATACGTGATGAGTCCAACCGTAAGGGTATGAGGATTGTAATTGAGCTTAAGAGGGATGCAAATCCACAAATTACCCTAAACAGGTTATATAAGCACACACAGCTACAATTCAGTTATAGTATGATCATGCTTGCACTTGTAGATGGTGAGCCTAAAATTTTAAATTTATATGAAATACTCAGTGAATATCTTAACTTCCAAAAAGAAATCATTACAAGAAGAACGCAGTTTGACCTAAAAAAGGCGGAATCAAGAGCACATATACTGGAAGGATATAGGATTGCACTTGATAATATTGATGAAATAATCAAAATTATTAGAGCAAGTTATAATGATGCTAAAGAGAAATTGATTGAAAGATTCGGATTTTCTGATATTCAGGCTCAGGCTATTTTGGACATGAGGCTTGCAAGACTTCAAGGACTTGAACGTGAGAAAATCGAAAAAGAGTATGCTGAATTGATGGAAAAAATAGCATACTTTAAGGCTATTTTGTCGGATGAAACTCTGCTGATGGGTGTAATCAAAGAAGAACTTCAGGAAATTAGAGAAAAATACGGCGATAACCGCCGCAGCAAAATAGTTGCAGCCGAAGATGGATTCGATGATGAAGATTTGATAGAAGAAGAGAGCGTAGCTGTTACGCTTACTCATCTTGGATATATCAAAAGAGTACCGGCAGATACATATAAGGCACAAAGAAGGGGTGGCAAAGGAATAACAGGAATCACGACAAGAGAAAATGATTTTGTCAAAGACCTGATAATGACATCAACCCACGACTATCTTTTGTTCTTTACAGACACTGGAAAGGTACATAAACTTAAGGCTTATGAGATACCTGAGGCATCGAGGACGGCAAAGGGAACGCCTGCAGTAAATCTTTTAAATCTGATGCAGAAGGAGAGAATTACTGCAATAATTCCGGTATCGCAATTTGACGATGAGAACTATTTGATAATGGTTACAAAGAATGGAACCATCAAGAAAACTGCCTTGTCGCAATTTGACACAAATAGAAAAAATGGTCTAATAGCTATTAATTTAAAAGATGACGACAGTTTAATTGGTGTTAGAGAAACCTGTGGCGACGATAATATTATTCTTGTTACAAGAAAAGGAAAGTGTATTTCATTCTCCGAAAAAGATGTAAGAAGTATGGGGAGAATAGCAGCAGGTGTAAGAGGAATTAAACTCGATAAGGCAGATACTGTTGTCGATATGGATATTTTGGTAGATGACAAAGAGATTCTAGTTGTAACACAGAATGGATATGGAAAGAGGACGCCAGTTAAAGATTATACTATACAGGCAAGAGGCGGAAAGGGTGTTCTTACGTATAACAAGAGCAAGTTCTCCAAAACAGGAGAGCTAATAGGAGCCAAGGTCGTAGATGAAGACGATGAAATACTTCTAATTAATTCAGATGGAATAATCATTAGAATTAGAGCGGAAGAGGTTTCTAAGTTAAGTAGATCAACGCAGGGTGTGAAGATCATGAGGGTTGACGATGATGCCAATATTGTCGCTATGGCTAAGGTGATAAGGGAAGAGGAAGCAGATCAGGAGAAGGATGAAGATGGACAGATTAAGTTTGAAGATTCCAGGAAAGCCTGAATATATTAAGGGAACCAGGCTGTTTATTGGTTCTGTCGCCGCAAATGCGGGTTTTGATGTAGAGCAGTGTGAGGACATTAAGACAGCCGTTTCAGAAGCATGCAAAAATATATCTTGCCATGGTTCTTCAGGTTTTTCAGAAGAATATGAGGTGATATGCTTATTGGAAACGGACAAAATAACAGTTACCGTGACTGATTTGTCAGACTCACATCAGATAGAAAAATTAAATAAACCTTGTAAGCATTGTCCTAAAGAGGGAGATTTAAGTATTTTTATAATAAGATCCCTTGTTGATGATATTGAATTTGGAAATAACGAAAACGGATTGAAATACATTACTATGGTGAAAAGGAATGACAGCAAAAACTAACGGATTTCAGGAATATAAGGCAAATCCGACCATAGCGAATAGGAATAAACTGGTGGAGGATCATCTCTACATGGTAGAAATTTTAATTCGCAAGTATCTCGGAAAAGGCGTAGAGTACGACGACTTATATCAAGTTGGCGCCCTTGCGCTTGTTTCTGCTGTGGAAAGATTTGATCCAGATAAGGGTTTTGAATTCAGCTCCTTTGCTACACCTACTATACTCGGAGAAATAAAAAAATATTTCAGAGACAAACAATGGAGTCTGAAAGTACCAAGGAGGCTCAAGGAAATTTCAGCGAAAGTTCAGGATGCTAAGGAAAAACTTTCAACTGAACTTGGGAAGAATCCGACAATCCCAGAGATTGCCAAGTTTACGGGCTTAAGTGATGAACAGATTATTGAAGCAATGGAAGGTGCTAAGGCCTATAGCACATACTCTCTCGACAAGACCTTTGACGATATGACAGGCGAGGGAGATTCGGCCTTTTTAGAAAAATATACAGGTTTTGACGAAAAAGGATATGAGCAGCTTGAGACAAAAGAGATCATTGAGAAAGTTCTAAATAAGATGACTGAGCAAAACAAATACATATTTAGAGAAAGGTTTATCTTTAATAAATCTCAAGCAGAAATAGGTAAAATATTAGGTGTTTCTCAAATGACAGTTTCTCGTGCTGAAAGAAGCATGGTGGAGCAATTTAGGGCAGAATTGAAAAAATCCTAAGCTAGATTTAAGTAAATCAGACAGTATGGATTGCACATAGAATTATTAGAATAGAGGGGAAAATATGAAAAGAGTTTTTTCGGGCGTACAGCCAACAGGGAATATACATTTAGGTAATTATCTTGGAGCACTTAGGCAATTTGTTGAATTGCAGGAGGAATATCAATGCCTATACTGCATTGTTGATCTCCACGCAATCACTGTACCGCAGGACCCTAAAGAACTTAGGAAACATATTCTTGATGTTGCGGCGCTTTATTTAGCGGTAGGAGTTGACCCTAAGAAATCAATAGTTTTTGTGCAGTCAGATGTTCCTGGACATTCAGAACTTGGATGGATTCTCACCTGCAGTTCATACACAGGCGAGCTTTCGAGGATGACGCAGTTCAAGGCGAAATCTCAAAATAAGGCATCTGCTCCAGCGGGGCTTTTCACATACCCTGTGCTTATGGCAGCCGATATTTTGCTCTATGATACAGATGTTGTTCCAGTAGGCACAGACCAGAAACAACATATTGAATTATGCCGTGATTTGGCCATTCGCGTAAATAATACACGAAAGAAAACTTTTGTTGTTCCTGAAGGCAGATATTTGAAAGCCGGTGCTAGAATTATGTCCCTAGATGATCCTAGCAAAAAAATGAGTAAATCGGCTGAAAACATTCATAGCAGAATTTCTCTTCTCGATGAACCTTCGAAGATCAAAAAATCAATCATGAAGGCTACGACGGACTCAGAAGGAATTATCAGATTCGACAAAGATGAAAAACCGGGGCTATCTAACTTAATCAACATTTACAGTGCTCTATCCGACAAAACAATAGACGAAATAATAGCAATGTATGAGGGCAAGGGATATGGCGATTTTAAAAAGGATTTAGTTGAAATAACTGTCGATGCGCTTACGCCTATTAAGGAAAAATTCGATGAAATAAGGTCCTCTCAGGAACTTATTGATATTCTAGAAGATGGTGCTGAAAAAGCTAATGAAATTGCCGAAAAAACGATGGCAAGAGTAAAAGATAACTTTGGTTTAGGCTTGAAATAAAGCGTCAGAAGTGATATTATAAATAGCGATTTATTTAAAAGAATTCATGTGAATTCTTATGCCTCCGTAGCTCAGGGGATAGAGCGTCGGTTTCCTAAACCGTGCGTCGGGTGTTCGAATCGCCTCGGGGGCACCAATAAATAAAGCCTTGAAAACACTGCATTTTACAGTATTTCAGGGCTTTTTTGTTGCTTAAAGATGATGAGTGAAAAGGTAAAAATTATGATATGTTTATATGTCAAATAAGAAATTGTTAAAATAATTAAGTTAAAATGAAAATGGTATTATTGATATTTAATAGCAAATATGCTATAATCTTAATAGAATAAAGGAGGGTATCAAATGCCGACGATTTCAATGTTTAGGGGTATTAAGGTTTGTATTTACTGGAGAGACCACATGCCACCCCACTTTCATGCATTTTATGGTAGTTCTGAGATACTAGTTTCTATTGAAGAGCTTGATGTATTAGAGGGATCGATGCCATCTAAACAGCTAAAAATGCTGCTAGGATGGGCGGCTTTTCATCAGGAAGAACTAAGGGAAAACTGGGAACTTGCAAAAGAACAACAGGAGTTATTTCCAATCGAACCACTTAAATAAGCGGTTTATTATGGAGGCGAAAATATGGCTAACACTCTAGAATTTTATCTTTCTAAAGGTTTTGACCTCAAAACAGCCAAATATTTTGTCGCCGGTAGGCAGCAAATAATTGAGGTTGAACCAAATAATGATTTCACTTTGATAATTAGTTTTAACAACGGTGAAAGAAGGCTTTATGATATGCGACCACTCCTTAAGAAGGGTACGGTATTTGAACCTTTTATTAAATTTGAAAATTTCCGCAGAGTATACGTAGATGATAATCACTGCATAGCGTGGGATATTGATCCCAATATTGATAGCAAAAAGGTATGGAGTAATAAAGTTGATCTTTCTCCAGATAGCTGCTATATTGACAGCGTTTCTATAGGAGGCATGATTGATGACTGATGATTGCACTAAAATAATAGATTTACTGATTGAACAGCGACACAAGCAAGGCATGACTCAGCAAGGATTAGCCAAGATGACTAATTTAACTCAATCAGTTATAGCTCGTCTTGAAAATAAAAAAGCTACTCCTCAGCTTGATACGCTTTTAAAAGTTGCAACAGCCTTGAATTGTGAAATTGTAATAATCCCTACAAAATAAATTTTAATATACCGAAAATTATTTTTTTAATGTTTTTCATAGTTTTCCTCAATTAAAAAAGAGAGGACTGAACCTCTCTTTAAACTTAACTTATATTTAACTTACGGCTAAGCGGACAAAAAGAGTTGGTGGCTAATCCCAATAAACAGGGTAATTCGATGATTTATGTAGTTCTCCCCAAACAACTGCATCGCCCCACATATTGATACTCTTTTCAAGTTTCTCTCTTTCATTCATATCTTGATAAATTTTAGCAATGCTTTGATCTGTAGGCATGACTTTTAATATTTCTGAGGCTGAAAGCGGATTATGTGAATGCATATAGCACCACCAAAATACCGCTTTCATTTGCCTATCTATTGGAAGACCTCTATGATCTCT
>JAQYRL010000073.1 GCA_028725765.1 Clostridiales bacterium | reverse complement strand
TTGAACATCAAACTCAACCTTGTACTTGTTTATCGTCCACTTTGCATAGACAGTTGTATTCTTGCTGATTTTCTCTGTAGCAAAATCAAACTTGCTTGTGCATTCTTTATCCTTATACCAACCGTCGAATGTATAGCCCTTAGCCGTAAGCTCGCCAGGATTCTTTGCGTACGTACCAGATATTACATTTTGTTTCTTAGGTGCAGTTCCATTACCGTTAGTATCAAATGTTACGCTACGTATAAATATTTTGTAAGATTTAGCTGGACCTGTCTCAACATTATTCTTAGCTTGTACACTGAAATCATACACTCCAGCATCCATATTCTCAAGATATTCTGCAATATCATATTCCTTTTCGTATATACTTTTTTCAAAAATTGTAATCTTTGGATTCGGCGTACTTCTCTTAAGAGTTATTTTATATTTATCTGCACCAGGTACTTCATCCCAGTTCATTGTAGTACCAGATAGACCTAACCGTTTAGTTGGAGTCAATCGCGCATTTTTAAACCACTTTGCATAAACTGTGGTGTTTTTGGTTATTTTCTCGTTATCAAAGTCAAATTTAACAGTACACTCTTTATCCTTGTACCAGCCTTTGAATGTATAACCTCTTTCGATAAGTTTTCCCGGATTCTTTGCATTCCCGTTTTCTGCAACACTTTGTTTGTCAGGAGTTTTTCCATGACCCTGCACATCGAAATTTACATCGAATTTTTTAAGGTCTGATGGTTCTACAATTACCTTTGCATATGCAGGTGTACTTACTATTCCGCTAGTTCTCTCTCCTTTTGCTCCATAAGCATATAGATAGTACGTTCCTGGCTTATCAAAGTTAATATTTGCATAGCCATCGTTATCAGTTGCTTGCATAGTTCCACCAGCAAAGAGTTCATCTTCTGTTCCATAGTAAAATTCGTATCCAGACTCGTGCAGAAGATATGTAGCGGCACCGATATCCATATTCCCCCAAGCTAAACCTACACCGACCTTCAGATCTTCCCCTTGCTTAACTGTAAATTCGTGTCGTATATTTCCGTCTTTATTTAAGAAGTAGTGATACCCTGCTTTGGAATCACCCCAAAAGCTCCAGTCAGAATACATAGAAACATCGATAAAGTCCTTGTCCTTGATGACTATAGTATCTGCCGTTGCTCCCCATCCTGCCCACATGAGTGGGTATTTCCCATTGACATAGTATGTCAAATTGCAATCATGTCCGAAGAAACCATTCGCCATGAAAAGGGAACCTGGGCTGCCCGTTATCTCTAGCTCTTTAGCAGTTCCTTTATAGTATTTATTCAATACATATAAGTAAACCTTCAAAAGTGTTATAGGTTCTTCATTACCGTCTTTGTCATATGATACAAAATCCTGTAAGTTATAATCCTCGAGATTTATTTTTGCAGCCTCAGCTAAATCAACTGGAACATAATGCATCCTTGTGCCACTATCTATCCCGTCACTTACTATGTATTTATCATCATCACTTACCGAAATATAGCAAGTTCCCGTTACAGGAGATTGAACTGGAATTGAAACATCTGGCAGTTTACCCAAATAGATATTTACAGCACGAGCTGTAAAGTTCTGTCCCAGTCCAGATTTATATTTAACATCTCTGTGTTTGCCTGATGGTGAGCCAAATCCTCCCATCCTGATATTACCATCTTTCAGTTTATAGGTCGTGTGATTTTCCAAATCATCAGGAATTGTTACCTGAATACGCTGACACTGAGGATCTCCGTTGAAACCGTATTGTCCTATTCCACCTTTCCAGGCATTATATTCCTCTCCTGCTTCACCGAAATAGTGAATATTGGCATTGAAATTATAGACTCCAGACAACTTTTCACTAGGATTTGTTAGACCCGAGAATTGTACAGTCACTGTGTCCCCAGGCTTTGCCTTGGTTATTTCCTTTGTTCCACTTTCATCATAGAGCTTATATGACACTTCACGCGCGGTTATTACCTGATATGTTGATTTTCCATCCTTTGTTATCTTCAGAATATTTCTTCCCGGCATAAGACCGTTGATAACATAGGTGCCATCTTCTTCCTGCGTATAACTCCTATGGAATCCTTTATAGGTGAGTTTACCAGATTTAATTTCAGGATTAGCAAGTTGAACCTTTAGACCCTTTTCTCCTTTGAAACTGTATGTTCCTCCGCCTTCCGCACTTGTGAAGAAAATGATGTCATGTTCAGCATCAATAGCGTCTTTCGCTTCTTTTTCCCATAATGATTCTTCTGCGTTATAATTAAGACCTTCGTTAATATTCAATTGTGGTGCAATAGATGTCCCATCTTCATCTACTGAAACGACAAATACGCCAGTTCTCTCCGGCCATGTAGCACCAAATATTTTGCCATATTGACCTGCATTATGTGTAACTGCATCATATGTTACTAGGACAACAGCAGTTCCTTTCTTCTTTGCGGTTAAAGTAGCTTGTCCACTATTTTTTTCATTCGGATCTATACTTACTATATCACTCGGCGTTCCATCAAAATTGATTACTTTGTATGAGAAATCTGGTAGAGCTACTTTTGAATTCATAAAGTTCTCTATTGGGAACCAATTTCTGAAAACATTTAAATCAAAGGTTTCCCCCTGACTTAAGTTCAAATAACCTTCTTTATTTACGTTTAGGTAAATATCCGATAGGTCATAAGGATTTTTCTCATAATTCTTGTACACAGTATCTTTGTTATAGCTAGAATCACCTATATATAGGTCCTTTTCTGTAACCTCTACTGTGCTTGACTCTCCCCAAGACTTATAATTCCAATAAGTTACTGCATCATTATCATCTTTTTTGACACGGTAGAAACATTCTTTACCTTTAGGTAAGTTGAATGTATATATATCCTTACCATTCTTGTCTTTCTCAACTTTAGTAGGTTTATTGAAATCAAAGATATAGTATGTGTGAAAAACTCCTGCATCTACTACCGCGCCCTTAGGGACCTCAAATTTTACTTCAACCCCCTGAGGAATATCAACAGAACTAAAGTTGGTAAAACCCGAGTTAACAGTCTTTGTTGCAGTCGTTTCTAAATAGTCAGGATGCTTATTTTTATCGGGTGTAAATGTTGCGCTAACTCCGTCTCCGTCAAATGCGAGTACCGTGTTTGCGCCTTTTTCATCCTTGCCTAACTCAACCTCTCTATCAAATTGTTTATTGCTATTCTTTACGCTTACACTAATTGTATAGTCTACACCCTCTACCCAGCCTGCGTTTCGTGCTTTAATGCCTGTTACTATTAATACAGTAAAATGATTTCTCTCAGCATTATCTCCAAGCCCTGTAGGTTCTCCATCCTTAGTAACCACTAATTTGATTGAACCATAACATGTTTTTTCATTTGAATCGTAGAGATAGAGTCTATATTCTCCCGCTTTAGCGCTAAGGTTGTATTCACCTTTTGATGAATCAAAACCTTCTAATAAATTGTTGATTTTTCCACTATCTTCTTTTGCATATAACTTTGCTTTTTTCCCGTTTGCAATCTTTATAACTACATCTTCAAGTGCAGCTGGATTTCGTGTGGGCGTTACTTTCTTTACCTCTTCTTGGCTCTGCCCATTTGATGAATTTACGTCGACACTTTGTTCTTTCCCCTGTTCAACAAGGTCTTTTCGCTCTGTGCCTTCATCGACTTTTTCAGTTTGTTGTGAAAGATTGCTTTCTTGATTTGCATAAACGTCACTGGAAAATTGAAGAATTGTCCCCGCAAAGGTAGACATTGTCAGCATCAATACCAGCAACAATGATTTAGCCTTCCTAAACCTCATAAGTGCTCCTTTCTAAAAAATAATTAATTTTGAAAATATGCTTTATTTAGGCAATACCGTATAAAGCAAACTATTATGGCTTTTGGATAATAAACGCAGAAAAATTTGTCCGAGAAGCCATTTCCCAACAAAATAAAAATCTTTCTCAATCCAAATAGGACTAAAGAAAGATTTACCTCAATCGCAAACACATCTTTTAATAAGTCTCCTGGCTATGCTTCTATGCCTTAATTCCCTTCTCATCGCTTGTAAAGCGACAATGGTAATCGAACAAGGCTCCACAATACAGTTCCCTAATCAACTCATATTAGGGAGTGTACTCGCAATGGGATTCCATCCCCACGCTTTCTTATGTACGTTCCTTTGGATTAAACAGATTCTATTTAGTTTTATAATTATCATATCAAAAATAATTTTCTATTTCAAGGATATCCGATAAATTTAGGAGTTTCACTGAGAACTTTTTTGATACCCTATTTCAAGACCAACTTGGATTAAAACAATCAAAAATACGTAAGCAAATGGCATTAAAAAGGTGAGCACTAAAATCACAGCCCCACATATAACGTGGGGGTTTTCCATATACAAGAAAAAACCGGAAGCTTGGTGACTTCCGGTCTGAATTATCATATTATTAGATTTATATACACCATCCGACTTTACCGGACATATCCAATATTCCATTACAGAATCTATCAATTATCCTTATCAACGGATGAGGTCAGAGCAGAAATACTGCTATACAGCACCTCCAAGTATTCCTTTCACCAATACCTAGAAATCTCAAAACCGTAAACTACATAAATCCTTTTACCAGCCAACGTTCACCCCTCGCTTATAATCTCTGAGACTTCGGTGAATATCGGCTATAACAAATCTTAGCCTCTCGGTATATACCGTTGAATTTTCCGATTACTTGAAATTATTACGAGGGAGTGAATGACGTTGGCTCTGTCGGTCGCCTGGGCCGATGAATGGCTTAACTGCTAACATCATCATCACTTCCTTTCTATCTATAACTTCTCTCATGGAAGTTCTTTATCTCTTCTTGTGACTAAATAATACCACATATTTTTACATAATCAAGTAATTTTATAAAATTATTTTAAATATTTTATCGAATTACCGCATTTATTGGCTACTGTACATTATTAAATGCCCTATTACGTTAAATTGAGTGTGTACAGTTTTTTGTACACTTAAAATTTATCTCAAAATATGGTTTTGATGCTACCATGCTCCGCCGCCACCACCGCCGAAGCCACCGCCTGAGAATCCACCTCCACCGCTGAATCCTCCGAATGAACCTGAACCGCCACTTCCAGTGTCCAGTCCTGCGGTAATTGCCGGTGAAATAGAATCCCTAAGTTGAGAATCCATCTTGCTAAAAGACGATGCCATATACATAGGGAATGCAACATTCATAGGTATATCCGCATTTCCTTGATACCAATCCGGTTGTGTAATATTTATGCCCTCAAAATTCTTGACCCATTTATTAGTGAGCCCGAAGACATAGGCATAAGGCAATACGTCATAGAAATATGAAGGATTTTCTTCAACAAGTTTTTCTAGCATAGGCAATTCGGCTTTTTCAATAAAGTCCTTGAACCCCATGAGCTTGCCAATAAGCTCAGTCGTCTGTTTTGTTCTCTTATTCATGAGGGCAATCATGATTATGGCAACAAGCCTTGCCAAAATAATTATCAGCGCGTTTGCGTACATACCAAGTCCGTAGGCATAAATTATGAAGATTGATACCAGATTTACCGCAAATGATATCGTAAAAGTTAGTATGAGTTTGAATTTTTTCTTTTTAGTTAAATTTGACTTCTTATCTATAAGTTTACCCATACTAAGTATCATCGCGACAATTGATACCAGATCTATAAATACCGCAGCAAACAGAAATATACCATCCGTCTCATACATATCCATGAAATACAACAAAACAGGGGTTATCAAGGCTGTTGCAAGCAAAATAACACCCATAACGATTTGTGCGATAGATGAACTAAAAGTATATATTCGATTTTTACCAGTATAATGATCAATCAGGAGCATATCTCTATTGTAAGCCTCCGATGAAAACGACGAAGGAATACTTGTCGAATATACATCATTCTTTTTCGCAAATAGATCTTCTACGAATTTTTTAACAAAACTTTTTTCCGCATTTAATTTATTCTGATCATATTCTGCTTTGTGAAAAATGAAACCCCGACTCTCATCCGAAGCCTGCTCGATTGTCAGATAGCCTCTACTAGCTGCATAGAAAAAGTTTGCAATCCTATCTTCCGCGTCGATGGTGCCGTCAATAACATATCCGGTTTCCATTGGTGTCATATTATCTGGTGCATAAAATTCAACAGTTTGAACGTATTTTCTGTCAATACCAAACACGAGCCACAAAATGATCGCAAGAATAGCTGCACCGATTACGATGAAATAAACAAAATAATTAGCGTCAGATGCTTTTGAATAATCCTGCCAATAGCCCTTTCCTGCTGGTAGATACGCAGTCACGCCACTTTGGGTCGGCCAGTTGATTGACTCTACATACATTGTTCTGCCATCAGTCTTGACATCTAGCTTACTATCCTCTTGTTGCCCATAACTTCCACCATATAGCTCTAACTTACTCCAATCAACATCTTTTGGCACGGTCATTGTCGCCTTGATATAATTAATATCAGTCTGCCAATCTGTAGGCAGCAGGTCTACATAGATGACGTCCTCTCCATCATTGGAAATACTTTTGTTATCCTTAAAATTAGTCATCGCATCCAAGTTTGCCTTCATATCTTTGGCTTTAATTGGTTTGACATCGTTGTAAATTCCCCTTATTTTGTATTTAATCACATACTCATGTCTACCTGTCAAAGTAACATCGGGGTCCCCTATTCTGATTACTTTGTACTTGCTGCGACCGTTTTGGGCATTCGAAACATCGAGATCTCCACCCTTAACCGAGATATCTTCAATTCTTGAATTTCGAGCAGCATACGGAATATACCTGAATATCCCTCTTCGCGGTTCTTTGAAATTAACCGTAATATTTTCAGTCACGTTGTAAACGCAATCTTTATCCACCTTGACATCCACGACAAATGACTCGGTGACATAGCCTGAATCCGAGCTTTGCGCATAAGATGTATAATCTTGCATATTCGCATAAAATGCAAACACCCCTATCAGAGTGCACAAAATAATTGCGAGCCGTGCTGTATGTCTTCGTAAACTAGAATTTAACCTGAACATTCTCTCTACTCTCTTCGTTTATTTCAAACATAGGCATCTTCTCGAAGTGAAACAGACCTGCAACTATATTGCTTGGGAACTGCTCAATGCTGTTATTGAGATCCTTAACTGTTCCATTATAGAATTTTCTTGCATTTGCAATATCCTGCTCAACGCTCTTAAGTTGCTCCTGGAGATTTAAAAAGTTCTGATTTGCCTTTAAATCAGGATAATTCTCTGCTACAGCAAAAAGTCTTCCCAGTGCTCCTGTCAGCATATTTTCATGTTCAACCTTTTGATTGAATGTCCCTGAAGTCGCCACCTGGCTTCTTGCCTTCATTACAGCTTCAAGAGTTTCTCTCTCATGAGTTGCATACCCTTTAACAGTTTCAACGAGGTTAGGTATCATATCAAATCTCTTTTTGAGATAAACATCCATCGTTGAAAAACCTTCTTTGGCGTTATTTCTCTTTCTAACTAGTTTGTTGTATGTTCCGGCAAGCCAAAGTCCGATAATTACCAAAACAACAACGATAATAATAGGTATCAGTAATCCTTTCATAGCACTTCCTCCTTTAAAAATTTCTAATTTAATTTTTTAATTTAATCATTCTAATTTAGTCACTTAAATTATATCATAGAGAACACAAAATCGATAGAAAAATATCAGAAGAGACGTATCCATATTCTTAGTTGTCAAATTCAGCTATATACATCTCAAAAATTGTTAAACATTTCAGGCTAAGCATCTCTCTTAAGCCGCATCAGTCCAGTCGCCAATCTATCGGCTCCTCTCCGTTTTCTTCAAGAAATTTATTTACCCTAACAAAATAGCCTCCTCCGAAAAATCCCCTATGTGCTGAGAGCGGGCTAGGATGTACACCTTCAACTATCAAATGTTTGTCCTTGTCTATCAAGGATTTCTTTGCTCTTGCAGGATTTCCCCAAAGTATAAATGTGCAAGGTTTTTCGCGCTCGCTAATAAGGGAAATGATTCTGTCTGTTAGGATTTCCCAACCTCTGCCCCGGTGGGAGCCCGCCTGTCCTGCCCTGACCGTCAGGCAGGTGTTCAGTAGCAGGACGCCTCGCTTGGCCCATGCCCTCAGGTCGCCGTCCACAGCGAGGCCTTCACGCTTCTTATCATCTGCCCACGCGTGAAAAGCGGGCTCCTCACTATAGAGCTCCTTGAATATATTCCTCAACGATGGCGGCAGAGCCACCCCCTTCGGTACAGAAAAAGCATAGCCGTGAGCCTGTCCCTCTCCATGATAGGGATCCTGTCCCAAAATTACACACTTAACATCCTCATATGCCGTCGTCTTTAAAGCATTGAAGATATCATTCATATCAGGATAAATAGTCCTAGTCGTATATTCCTCATAGAGAAACCGCCTAAGATCTTTATAATACTCCTTGTTAAACTCTTCTTTTAAAATATTATCCCAACTGTTTCCAATTTTAACCATATCATTACCTATTACTACCTAAATTTGCACTAAGTTCAATCATTCAACTCTATATTGCTAGCTACAATCGCCCTACATGCGATCCTCTTCTTATATACATGCGTCCTTTTTTATTTACTAAAATAATATCATTTTTATTTTTTATTTTCAATTTATGGTATAATTGTAAAAACCGTAATTACAGAGATTGTGCGTCATAAAGTTTTAACTCGTAAAATGGTCTGTCGTGCATTTTTTAACTCATTAACATGGACGGTCATATATCATTAACATAGGCGTCGCGTAATTTTAAGCAATATATTTGGAGCTAATATTGAACGATCAGCAAGAAACAGCATATATTTCACCACATGCATATGATGAAATCAAGGAGTTTATTAGTCGGAACGGATATAAAGTCATCGAAGTGAATTATCCAGGTCAAGTTTCTGAACCTGTATCCACACATCCTGACATTTTTATGTGCAAAATAGAATTTTCAAATATAAACAATAACTCTAGTTTTTTTAACGGAGATATAAAAAAATTAGGAAGCACATACCTTGATGAGGCAATCTACAATGCATGTGCAACAGGTAAATATTTTGTGCACAACTTGAATATCAGTGACAGTGAAATCATCGACTGGGCAGAGCAAAACAGGCTAGAATTTGTTGACGTACCCCAGGGATATACGCGCTGCAATCTGCTTCCCGTAGGATCTTCTAATTTTATAACTTCAGACAGAGGTATTTTTAAAGCTTTGAGTAAAGCAGGGGCCGATGTTTTGCTGATATCAAATAAAAATATTGTTCTCAAAGGATATGATTATGGCTTTCTTGCAGGATGTGCTGGCATTATTTCAGCAAACAAGAACTTTGAGCATCTTCCGTCATGCTACGGTTCTTCTCTTGTAAAATCAGCTGAGTATACTGTCATCTTTAACGGTGATTTATCCGCTCATCCAGACTTTAAGGAAATTATTGATTACATTAATAATTGTGGACTCAATGCTCTGTGGGTTCGCGACAAGAAACTGGCAGATATAGGAAGTATTTTGTGCACAGAATCTGAGGTTATATAATATATGAAAACACATGCTATAATACCGATTTTCATACCACATAGAGGCTGCCCAAACGACTGTGTTTTCTGCAACCAGCGAAGGATTACTTCAAAGCTGGTTTCTCCAACCGAAGCGGAGGTCAGAAATACAATTGATAACTGGCTGACGACTCTTGACGATGTGCCAAACGTTCATGTAGCATTCTATGGTGGCAGTTTCACCGCAATACCAATGGACGAGCAGAATAAATATCTGAAAATCGCCCATGAATATAAAACGACAGGCGCGGTTTCTGAGATTCACCTTTCAACAAGACCTGACTGTATCGACGATGAGATTCTAGATAATCTAACAAAACATGGCGTCGATTTGATTGAGCTTGGCTGTCAATCTTTCAACGATGAAGTGCTTAAAGCTTCAAAGCGTGGGCACAGCACCGAAGACATCTATAAGGCTTGCTCCCTCATCAAGAGCGCAGGTTTTAAACTTGGAATTCAGCTCATGGTTGGGCTCCCAAAGAGCACGCGCGAATCAGATATTTTGTCGGCGCATAAAACATCTGAGATTATGCCAGATGTCGCCCGCATATATCCGACCATTGTAATTGAAGACACAGAGCTTCTAGATATGGTAAAATCAGGTGAGTATAAGTCGCTTACTATTGATGAGGCAGCCTGGCGTAGCAAGGAGATGCTCAAGCTTTTAAACGCCTCTGGGATAAATGTCATCAGAATCGGACTCAAGGCTTCCGATCTGATTTCAGGCGATGGCAAGTTCACGGGGACGACATTTCATCCAGCTTTCAGACAACTCGTCGAGGGATCATTGGCTAGAGAGACGATTGAAGAAAAACTCCTCCATCTGCTAGAAGTAGAATTGAAAAATCAATCTCCTAGCACAAAAAGTATGCGTGTCATTGCCAGAGCAAATCCTTCGAGTTTTTCAAACCTCATAGGTCACAAAGCCGAGAATCGCAAATATTTTGTTGATAAATACCCTGGATTGCAATTTGTTTTCAGGCAAGATGACACACTTCCGGCAGGCGAATATTTTGTTGAACTTGAGAAACTTTGAACGCAATTTTAAGGTAATTTGAGGACGATTTTAGCCCAATTTGAAAGCAATATAAACGCAATTTGAAAGCATCATAAGTGCAATTTTATAGCAAATAGAATAAAAATTCATAATATACAAATTAAAAATTCAAAAGGAGATTAAAATGAAAAACGAACGTGCCGTAGTAACCGTTATAGGAAAGGACCAAGTTGGCATTCTGGCCAATGTTTCAACAGGATGCGCAGACGCTGGAGCAAATGTTATAGAAGTGACACAAAGCGTGCTTGACGGATATTTTTGTATGATTATGGTCATCGACATCGCCCAAATAACGACTGATCTTGATATGCTGAAGAAAAATCTTGAAAAACGTGTTCCTTCTATGGTCGTTCACGTGATGCACCAAAACATCTTTGACTCGATGCACAGAATTTAGGGGTGAAGACTATGCTTAATATGACAGATATTATGGAAACCATCAAGATGATCCAGGAGGAGAATCTCGATATAAGGACGATAACTATGGGGATTTCTCTGCTCGATTGTGCTGATTCAGATATTGACCGTGCTTGCGAAAAGATTTATAACAAAATAACTTCAAAGGCTAAGAATCTGATTCCTGTGGGTGAGTCAATAGAAAAAAAATACGGTATTCCAATTGTAAATAAGCGAATTTCCGTAACCCCGATCTCCATGCTCCTCGCAATTTCGGGAGGCGATCCTGTGAAATATGCGAAAACGCTTGACAGGGCTGCAAAGACCCTCGGTGTTAATTTCGTCGGTGGCTACTCTGCACTAGTTCAGAAAGGATTTGCAGCTGGCGATTTAGAGCTTATTGAATCCATTCCCCGTGCACTATCAGAAACTGAATTTGTATGCTCATCCGTGAATGTTGGAGCTACAAGAGCCGGCATCAACATGGATGCGGTTGCAATTATGGGCAACAAAATATTGGAATCAGCAAAGTTAACGTATGACCGTCAGTGTATCGGTGCTGCGAAGCTAGTGGTTTTCTGCAACGCTGTAGAGGACAACCCGTTCATGGCTGGTGCTTTTCATGGAGTTGGCGAGGCTGACTGCGTGTTAAGCGTAGGCGTTTCAGGTCCAGGTGTCGTGCGTTCTGCACTTGCTAAGATGAATGCAAACAGTGCCCTTGATTTAGCAACTATGAATGAGGTTGCAGAGGTCATCAAAAAAACTGCTTTCAAGATAACGAGGATGGGTCAGCTAGTTGGAAGCGAAGCTGCTGAAATGCTCGGTGTTCCATTTGGTATCGTAGATTTATCTCTTGCACCTACACCTGCAGTCGGTGATTCAGTAGCACATATCTTAGAAGAAATAGGTCTTGAAGAATGTGGCACTCACGGTACAACTGCAGCCCTTGCCATGCTCAATGACGCTGTCAAAAAAGGCGGAGTCATGGCGTCTTCAAGTGTAGGCGGACTTTCAGGTGCGTTCATACCTGTTACAGAAGATGCTGGCATGATATCTGCAGCACGATCCGGAACACTTACAATAGAAAAACTTGAAGCAATGACATCTGTGTGCTCTGTTGGTCTTGATATGATAGTAGTCCCAGGAGATACAACAGCTGAAACTATCTCAGCGATAATTGCTGATGAGGCTGCAATCGGTATGATCAATTCCAAGACTACAGCGGTTAGGCTGATTCCGGCAATAGGAATCGCCGATGATGAAGAACTAAATTTTGGAGGTCTCCTCGGAAGCGGTCCAATTATGAAACTTCACAAACAGTCCTCTGCTAAAATGATTAAGAGAGGTGGCAGAATACCTGCTCCGCTGCAGAGCCTCAAGAATTAAGGCTTCGCCAGACCTTACCAATTCGACCCTTATATTTTAATCTATATTTTAAACATTTTTAAAAATGCCTAGCAAACGAAACGAATCATTTGTTAGGCATTTTATTAAATAAAATAAATCGTCACTAAATTTCAAAAATTGGCTAAGTGGACAAAACTCAAAATCAAAAATTAAAATGTCAAAACAAGTGGCACAAGAACAGGTACCACAAAACTTGCTACAAGTCCTGAAACGAATGAGAAAATTGCAATATCTGATCTTGTCTGTCTCTCTACAATCGGCAAACAGACATCCATGGCAGCTGCCCCAGGAAGTGCAACCGTTTCAATATATCCGATCTTTTTGGCTACAACTGGAATCAGCACAAAAGACAGGACTTCCCTCATTATGTTGTGAAGGAATGAAATTGCACTGGCTACTACAAATCCATGATCTATTATTATTCCAGGAGCCAAACTGTACCATCCAAGCCCTGAACCTATAGCGAGTGCTTCCTTCATTGATAGCGGCAAAATGATTCCACAAACTACGGCCCCCAAAAGCGAACCACCTATGACAGCTACTGGTATCACAAGCACCCTAAAACCAACAGTCTTTATCTGAGTAAAAACCGTTCCCTCAATTCCCATATCAAGACCTACAAAGAACAGTAAAATACAGAGCCCTATTGTTATCATAAGCCCCATGATGTGGTCAAACTTCTCAAAATCAGAAATCGTTCCCTGCGACAAGAAATACGCAATCAGCCCGCCTATTAGGACAGCCAAAATTACCATGATCGTCATGCTATCTAATTTCTTCTCTTTTTCCTCTGCATTATCTATTTCTGATTCCATAATCATTTGATTCTCATCAGACATCTCAGAAGACGTTATAGAAGACGTTACAGAGGATTTACCATTATTTTGTCCTTGATTTCTTAAATATCCTAGGGAGTCAAGCCCAAGAGCCCTTCTAGTCAATGAAGTTGCACTCAAAGAAAAGGTGAAAATGATTGCAGTAATTAATAGAGAATAAAGTCCGATTGAGCTAAGATTTTCAATAACCTCATCATTTGCTCCCATTCTCATTCCCATAGAAAAAACCATTACTATAATTGCAATCGTAGATACCTTACCTCTCCACTCAAGTTTATTCTTCTTCTCTCTAACAAAATATCCAACTATATATCCCAAGACTGCATGTCCCAAATAAAGCGCTAAATCTGCCAATGCTCTATACTCATCCTTTCATACATCAAAACTTTTCATTCGTCTTAATTAATTATATATTCTATTATATCCAAAGTCTAGGTTCTATAATTTTATTTGTGGAATCCATTGAAGACAAGGCTCTTAATTGGTATACTTATTTAAGAAATTAGATAAGGAGAAAAATATGCAAAACGATAATCCCATTTTAGACGCCCGTTCTCTCGGCTATCCTAAGATGATCCTCTTGGGAGTGCAGCACACATTTGCAATGTTTGGAGCAACTGTGCTTGTACCGATTTTAACGGGTCTAGACGTTTCTACAACACTATTGATGGCAGGGCTAGGTACTCTTCTTTTTCACTTTCTCACAAAGGGAAGAGTTCCGGCATTCCTCGGCTCATCATTTGCATTCCTAGGAGGATATGCTGCGGTCGCACCCATGATTGACGGCAAACCTAATGCAGAAATGCTACCCTATGCCGGAGGTGCGGTATTTTGTGCGGGGCTAGTGTATGTTGTCCTAGCTGCACTTATTAAGCTTTACGGCGTAAAAAAAGTTATGACTTTCTTCCCACCTGTTGTTACGGGACCTATCATTATTTCAATCGGGCTCATTCTTGCGCCGACAGCAATAAAAAACTGTGAAACAAATTGGCTACTCGCTCTTGTTGCAATGGGCACTATAATATTTTTCAATATATGGGGACGTGGAATGTTCAAAATAATACCTATTATTCTTGGCGTGATAACCTCATATGTTTTGGCAATTATTTTAAATGATGTTAATTTGGCAGATATTACAAGCAAGTCAATTGTAGCTGCTCCACCTATAACCATTATGAAATTCGATTTTTCTGCGATCATCACCGTTATGCCGATTTCACTTGCTACGATGATGGAACATATTGGAGATATTTCAGCAATAGGTGCAACCACTGGAGAGAATTATATTGCCAAACCTGGCCTTCATAGAACTCTTCTTGGCGATGGTCTTGCAACCTGTCTATCGGCTGCATTCGGCGGACCTGCAAACACTACATACGGAGAAAACACTGGAGTCCTCGCACTTACAAAGGTTTACGATCCCAGGGTTATTAGACTCGCTGCAGTCTTTGCAATCATAATTTCATTCCTTCCACATGTTAACTTTATTATAAGTTCAATCCCTGCTGGAACTATCGGCGGTGTTTCACTCATACTATATGGTATGATTTCTGCAATAGGCATCAGAAATGTTGTCGAAAATCAGGTCGATTTCACAAAATCAAGAAATACGATTATCGCGGCTCTAATCCTCGTATGCGCGCTCGGGTTCTCCGCTACTGGTGGAATTTCGTTCCAGGCATTTGGAGCCACTGTTACTTTATCAGGCCTTGCAATTGCTGCACTTGTTGGAATCATCGCAAATGCAATTCTACCCGGCAATGAATACGTATTCGACGAGAGCAAGGATGGAACAGATCAGAAATTCCAGACCTTTGAGATCTAAAACATAATTTTATTCCTATAGATTATAGAACAAAACAGTTAGCAAAAGTGCTATATCAATTGAATTCACAATCGATATAGCACTTTTATATTTTCATATCATAATCTAATTTTCTAATTCTGTACGAAGGATTATTACATTCCTGACAACTCTTCGCAAAACCAATCGCCAAATGACTCTGCAGTCATACCTTCTTTCCACTTTGATTCGGATTTTGCGAGTACAGCCTCGATTTTCGATGCAGCTTCAATTCGACCTGTATGTTCGAGCATCATCGCAGCAGCCTTTATCAAACTTGACGGATTGGCATACTCTCCTCGACCGCTTTCAATCATCCTAGGGGCAGAGCCGTGTATTGCCTCAAACATTGCATATCTGCTTCCAATATTTGCAGAGCCTGCAGTGCCAACACCCCCCTGGATTTGAGCAGCCTCATCTGTCAAGATATCCCCATAGAGATTAGGCATAACAAAAACCTCAAACTTTCTTTGTGCTCTTTCATCGATCATCTTTGCCGCCATTATGTCAACATAATAATCTTCTAATTCAAGGTCTGGAAAATCCTCTGCAACCTCGTGACATATCCTAGAGAAATTGCCATCGCACTTCTTGATAATATTAGCCTTCGTTACGACAGCTATTTTGTGCTTGCCAGCCTTAACAGCGTATTCCATCGCAGCCCTCGCAATCCTCTCAGTGCCAGCATTTGAAATTACTTTAAAATCCACAGCGAACAGCTCAGGAATCTCAACACCTCTAGAACCAAGCACATACTCGCCCTCCGTATTTTCCCTGAAAAACATCCAGTCGATATTCTTTTCGGGCACTTTAACCGGTCTTACGTTCGCAAAAAGGTCAAGTTCGGCTCTCAATGTTACATTCGCGCTCCTCATATCTCCCGATTTGCTTCCACCTTTTGGAGTCTCAGTCGGACCCTTTAAGAGAACGTGGCATTTCTTAATCTCATCAAGCACATCTTTTGGCACACTTTCACCCTTATCAAGCCTATTTTCAATTGTAAGTCCCTCTATCCGCCGTATCTCAACACTCCCACTTGAAATTTCCTTGGAAAGCGCAGACTCGAGAACCTTCACAGCCTCCTTTGTAATAATCGGTCCAATCCCGTCGCCTGCAATTACACCAATAATTAGTTTATCAAGAGTCGAAAAATCAATTTTTTCGCTCCCGTCGCCTTGAGAAATCTCCTTTATCCTCTGCAACTCCTCATTCAAAAGTCTCCTAAAGTCTTCCGTCGCCTTTTCAATCGCAACATTTTCAGCTATACACACCCTGTGTTTTGGCATCTTTGTCAATCCCATATTATCTCCAATCTATCGATTTGTCCTCATACAATTACTGAATCTACAGCCAATCCCGCCTACAGCTATTTTCCACCAACGAATTTCAAAAGTCCACCTGCCCGTATTATCGACCTCTCACGTTCAGAGAGAACACATTTAAGTTCAATTTTCTCCCTACCATTTATGATGGCAACAAAACAGCCACTCTCCATAGATTCCTGAAGATTCAGAATTTCCACTTCGTCAAGCATGTTGATTTTTCCATAGTCCTTTTCGTTAGCAAATTCCAGCGGCAAAATACCTGCGTTTATGAGGTTCGCCCTATGTATTCTGGCAAAGCTCTTCGTAATTACAGCCCTGATTCCAAGATAAAGTGGCACAAGGGCAGCGTGTTCTCTTGAAGAACCCTGTCCATAGTTAGCTCCGCCAACGATTATTCCATCTCCCAGGCTTTTTGCCCTCGTTGCAAACTCTGTGTCGCATACCTCAAAACAGTATTGAGAAAGATGTGGTATATTTGAACGGTATGGCAATATCTTTGACCCAGCAGGCATGATATGGTCTGTTGTGATATTGTCACCAACCTTAAGAGCAACCTTTGATTTAAGTGTATTGCCAAGGAGTTTTGCTTCAGGAAGTCCCTTAATATTAGGCCCCTTAATAGTTCCCAGATTCTTTCGTTCCTCCAGTGGAAGAGGCTTGATTATCATGTGGTCATCCTGCGTAAATTCCTTTGGAATCTCCACAGTCATCTCGCTTGCTAACTCCCTTTTGTTTGGATTTTGACGCCCCAAAAGTTCCGGCAGATTTCTAGGATCTACTATTTTCCCAAATATCGCAGCGGCAGCGGCTGTTTCAGGCGAAGCAAGATAAACCTTTGCGTCCTTAGTGCCTGAACGACCTTCAAAATTTCTATTGAAAGTTCTAACGCTTACTCCTCCAGATTTTGGGGAAAATCCCATACCGATACATGGCCCACATGCACATTCCAAAAATCTTGCGCCTGCCCCAAGTATATCAGTAAATCCTCCATCATCCGATAGCATTGAAAGCACCTGTCTTGAACCAGGAGAAATTGAGAGGCTGACACTGTCAGACACCCTTTCACCCTTTAGTATTGCTGCGACCTTAAGCAAATCAAGAATACTTGAGTTAGTACATGAGCCGATGCAAACCTGGTCGACAGCGATATTTTTCTTCTCAAGTTCAGAAACCTTAACAACATTATCTGGACTATGAGGACAGGCAATCATAGGTTCAAGCGAACTTAAGTCTACGTCAATAACTTTATCGTAAATCGCATCCTCATCAGCGGAGAGCTCACGGTACGATCCTTGCCTGTTTTGTGCCGTTAGAAATTCCTTGGTAATCTCGTCTGATGGGAATATCGATGTTGTTGCGCCAAGCTCAGCTCCCATGTTCGTTATGGTCGCACGCTCTGGTACGCTAAGTGTTTTGACACCGTTTCCACCATATTCTATGACTGCTCCAACTCCTCCCTTGACGGTCAAAATTCTGAGAACTTCAAGAATCACATCTTTCGCCGACACGAATGGTGATAATTTACCTGATAGATTCACTTTGTAGATTTTTGGCATCGTGATGTAATATGGTCCGCCACCCATAGCAACCGCAACGTCAAGGCCGCCTGCGCCCATCGCGAGCATTCCGATTCCACCTGCCGTTGGAGTGTGGCTGTCAGAGCCTATCAATGTCCTGCCCGGTGCAGAAAATCGCTCTAGATGAACTTGATGGCAAATTCCATTGCCTGGTTTTGAAAAATATAGCCCGAATTTTTCGGCGGCTGACTGTATGAATTGGTGGTCATCGGCATTCATAAAGCCTGACTGTAGCGTGTTGTGGTCAATGTATGCGACAGAAAGCTCCGTTTTTACCGAATCAAGTCCCATGCTCTCGAATTCAAGATATGCCATGGTTCCAGTCGCATCCTGTGTGAGGGTTTGGTCTATTTTGATTCCGATTTCTTGCCCCTGCTTCAATTCGCCTTCGACGAGATGTTCTTTTAATATTTGTTCTGTAATTGTCAATCCCATTAGTTGATTCCTTTCAAAGCTTAGTTTGCATTAGTCTAATTTGCTGATGCTTGGCTGATGCCTAATAGAATTTCGGTCAGGCATACGTCTAAAATTCTGAAATGCAAAAATATAGGTCTTGCATTAGTCCCATTTGCTGATACCTCTTAAAATATTTTCACGAGAATTTTCAAGATGCTTTTGGAGTTGTTTCTTTATCGCATCTTCATCGCGTGTTCTTAAGATATCAAAAAGCTCTCTATGTTCATGTGTAGATTGGTTGATTCTTTTTTGATTTCTTAGGGACGCCAGTCTAACCTTAAGCAGTTTCCTATGCGTCTGCTCAAGTATCTGACTGTATACATTGCTCCCGCTTTCACCATACAAAATAGTATGGAACTGTGTGTCGAGTATCATTACTTTTTCGTAGTCATTCTTTTGGCTATAAAACTCCTGCTGCTCAACTATTTCTTCAAGCTTCATGACGCCTTCTTCCGTTAGATTATTTGCAAGACCCCCTGCAATCTCAGGTTCAAGAAGTCTCTTTACGTTGAGCATGTCCTCGACATCTTTCTTTGAAATTCCAATGACTTCCGAGCCGTTTGGGCTGTCCTTTATAAGCCTCTCCTGAGAAAGCCTCAATAGCGCCTCGCGTATCGGAGTTCTACTTACGCCAAGTTCCTTAGAAAGGCTTCCCTCCGTTATAAACTCACCTTTCTTGTACTTCCCATGCAATATGTCATTAAGCAGAGCCTCATATACCTGATTAGCGAGGGAAACAGTCCTATATTCTATCATTTTCTTCCATCTCTCCCTTCTGACATTTCCGCCAGCTTCTCAAAAATTTCGTCATTTGAAAGCACAGTCGTTCGGTTGTCGACATATAGCCCATCGACCCACTCCTTGAGCTCCGCCACTATTTTGTGCTCCTTGCCAATAGAACCCTCAACGCCTAGCCTCGACAAAACACTTTCGTGCTGGTTTAGCCAGTATGCAATTCCAGCAGCTCCCGATGTTTTGCTTATTGTAACGCCCGGCTCTCTTCCCAGGATACTCCTCGTGTCAAAAATATTGTAAATTTCCTCGTCTTTCATCAGGCCGTCCGCGTGTATTCCGGCTCTTGTTACATTGAAATCCGCACCTATGAATGGGGTCATCGGAGGAATTTTGTAATTCATTTTATCTCTAAAGAACTGTGCGATTTCAGTTATAACCTTGGTGTCCATACCGTCGGTGGATCCTCGAAGCGATGCGTATTCCATAACCATCGCCTCTAGAGGAATATTCCCGGTTCGCTCTCCAATTCCTAGCAATGAGCAGTTTACCGATGAACAGCCATACATCCATGCCGTGCTTGCATTTACAACTGCTTTATAAAAATCGTTATGTCCGTGCCATTCTAGCATTTCGCTAGGTACACCTGAGTAGTGCTGCAAGCCGTAAATAATCCCTGGCACTGACCTAGGAAGCGCAACACCAGGATATGGAACCCCGTATCCCATGGTATCGCATGCCCTAATCTTGATCGGCACACCGGATTCGTTTGAAAGGTCTATTATTTTGTTCACAAAAGGCACTACAAAACCGTAAAAGTCTGCTCTTGTCACATCCTCGAGATGGCATCTTGGCACAACGCCGGTATCAAGGGCATCGCTTATAGTTTTCAGATAATAGTCCATCGCCTGCTTCCTGGTCTTGCCCATTTTTTTGAATATGTGGTAATCGCTGCAGCTGACTAAAATACCAGTTTCTTTGATGCCAAGAGATTTGACGAGCTTAAAATCTTCCTGATTTGCCCTTATCCACGTCGTTACCTCCGGGAATTTTAATCCTAGCGAAAGACATTTCTCAACAGCTTCCCTGTCCTTCTTCGTATAAACAAAAAACTCGCTCTGGCGTATGATTCCGAATGGTCCACCGAGTTTGCTCAGAAGCTTGAATATTTCCACGATGTCGTCGCTGTCGTATGGTGCTCTTGACTGCATACCATCCCTAAAAGTCGTGTCCGTAATCCAAATATCGTCCGGCATATTCATAGGAACTTTTCGATGGTTCCAGACAATCTTTGGAATTTCCTCATAGCTGTACATATCTCTATATAATTTCGGCTCTTCTACATCCTGAAGTTCATAGCTATAATCCTTCTGTTCCAAAAGATTAGTCTTAGATGAAATATCTAACATGGTCAACTCCTTTCACTGATCACATTGAAATATCGCCATAGCAAAATACCTGTATACAAGTATACTCCCGTATGTATGCCATTGTCAAGAGTTAACGCTTTATCAAGCGAAAATAATCTAAGATTTATAGTTTAAGTATTTTAAAGAGCACATAAAAAAGCACTGCAAGATATTCTCACAATGCTCCTAGTTGAAATATTTTGATAATTAAAGTGCAATCATGCTAATCTACAGTCAAACCCTGAGCTAACCTTATCTACAAATCATTTTGTTCGGGTCTAGGATTTCATCAATTTCATTTTCAGATAATAGACCTAATTTTTTGATTGCTTCTCTAATGGTTAAATTATCTTTATATGCTAATTTTGCAACCTTTGCTGCCTTCTCATATCCGATATATGGATTTAAGGCTGTAACCAACATCAGAGAATTTTCTAGGTAGTCCTCTATTATGTCATAATTAGGTGTAATCCCAACTGCGCAATTATCGTTAAACGAATGAATAGCATCTGCCAAGAGTTCCACGGATTCAAGAAAGCTTGATATGATGAGAGGCATATAGACATTGAGCTCAAAGTTTCCTTGCGAGGCTGCAATTGATATAACGGAGTTATTTCCCATTACCTTAACGCATACCATAGCCAACGCTTCGCACTGAGTTGGATTGACCTTTCCCGGCATTATGGAGCTTCCCGGCTCGTTTTCAGGTATATTGAGTTCTCCGATTCCACATCTTGGTCCTGAGGAAAGCAGTCTTATGTCATTAGCAATTTTCATCAGATTCGCAGCTAGGGCGGTCAGCGCTCCGTGCATGTTTACAAGCGCATCCTTTGAAGTGAGATCATGAAATTTATTGTCCGAAGCCTTGAACTTTTCGCCCGTCAGATCCGATAAATTCTTTACGACTATTTTGTCGAAATCTTTCGGTGCATTCAAGCCTGTGCCCACCGCCGTACCGCCTATTCCAACTTCCATAATATATTTCAGAGCATCGTCAATCATAAGAATATTATGATCTAGCATGGATCTCCAGCCGCTGATTTCCTGACCGAGTGTAATTGGAGTAGCATCCTGAAGGTGAGTTCTGCCGATTTTAATGACATCCTCATACTTTTTCTCCAATTCACAGAATGTATCCCGGAGTTTGGCTATGTTTGGCAAAAGATTATTTTGTATTTGCAAAACAGCTGCTATGTGCATAGCTGTCGGAAAGGTATCGTTGGAACTCTGTGACTTGTTGACGTCATCGTTAGGATGAAGCACTTCCTCTCCCCAAATTTCATTGCCTCGATTTGCAATTACCTCGTTGACATTCATATTCGTCTGTGTTCCGCTTCCAGTCTGGAAAATCACTAGTGGAAAATTATCATTCAATTTTCCTGCTAAAATTTCGTCACAGACATCGGAGATTATTTTTCTTTTTGCGTCCTCAATGGTACCCAATTCACAATTCGCATTGGTAGCAGCTTTTTTTAGGTATGCATAAGCCCTTATAATCTCAATCGGCATCTTGTATTTGCCAATCTTAAAATTATTGATGCTTCGCTGGGTTTGTGCACCCCAGTATTTGTCGGCTGGAACCTTGACCTCTCCCATTGTGTCCTTTTTAATCTTATATTCCATCAGAGTATCCTTTCTCAATTTGGCAAATTTTTACTGCATATTTATGCTGCACGCCCTAATCGCGTTTACAATTTTCTCAACAACTCTTTTGTCGAAAACATCTGGAAGTACATAGTCAGATCTGAGTTCTTCTTCCTTTATGACGTCAGCAATGGCTCTTGCAGCAGCTTCCTTCATCTCCTCTGTAATCTGCGGAACCCTACAGTCAAGTGCACCCCTGAAGATTCCAGGAAACGCCAAAACATTATTTATCTGGTTCGGAAAATCGGATCGTCCCGTGCCAACTACCGCTGCACCTGCTTCAATTGCCTCATCTGGCATGATTTCAGGCACAGGGTTTGCCATCACGAATACAATCGGATCCTCAGCCATGGATCTAATCATCTCTTTAGAAACAATTGCTGGCTTTGAAACTCCGATAAAAATATCCGCATCTCGCATTAACTCACCAAGCTTGCCTTTAAGTTTATTTTGATTCGTTATTTTGGCTATTTCCTCCTGCTCACTGTTATTATATGGAGCTCCCTCGTATATGGCTCCCTCTCTATCGCACAAAATAATATCTCCGAAGTCGAATCTAAGCAGCATTCTCGCAATTGCAATGCCTGCTGATCCTGCTCCGCTTATAACAATTTTTAGATTACCTGACTTCTTGCCTGTAAGTCTCAAAGCGTTTAAAATCCCTGCAGATGTTACAATGGCTGTTCCATGCTGGTCATCGTGAAAAACCGGAATGTCGCACTTTTCCTTAAGCCTTCGCTCAATGTTAAAACATCTTGGAGCACTGATGTCTTCGAGATTGATGCCACCAAAGCTCTTAGATATATTGTAAATAGTATCAACGATAACATCCTCATCATTAGAATTTATACATATTGGAATTGCATCTATATCTGCAAAAGTCTTGAAGAGCGCACACTTTCCCTCCATTACGGGCATCCCTGCAGACGGACCTATATTGCCAAGCCCCAAAACAGCGCTGCCATCAGTTATTACGGCGACCAAGTTTCCCTTTCCCGTATATTCGTACGCAAGATTTTCATCCCTGGCAATTTCAAGGCAGGGCTCCGCAACGCCTGGAGTATATGCGATAGCAAGTTCTTCCCTATTCGTAATCTTGGTCTTACTTTCGATGCTGAGTTTGCCCCTCCACTCGGCGTGCATTTTAAGTGCTTGTTCTTTTTTATTCATTTTATTTTTAAATCTCCTTTGTACAAAATATATGTTTGCGATGGATGTTCATGCTATGTCCATTGCTTGCTGCTATGCTCGCTATAAATCCAAACTATCCATATCAAGTAAAAAATCAAACAAATTAATGGTCAGTATTCCATGTTCATCTAATGATGGCTTGATTCGATCTTTTACAACTATTATTTTTTTGAATGAATCGTCAATATTAATTAATGATGCTTTTTCTTGCTCAAGTTTCTCCTTAGACGGAAGGCTGTATGCGGACTGAATATAATATTTTTTGCTGCCAAGGTTAGCTATAAAATCCACTTCAAGTTGTTTCTTCACATCCTTATCATTAGGCCCATACTCTCTTTTTATTACTGTCCCTACATCCACCATATATCCTCGGTATCTCAATTCATTATATATGATGTTTTCCATTAGGTGAGTTGGCTCTATCTGCCTAAAATTCAATCTAGCATTCCTAAGTCCAACATCTTCAAAATATATTTTGTATGGGGTGCCAATATATTTTCTTCCCTTTACATCATACCTATGAACCCTCTTTATGAGAAAAGAATCCTCAAAATAGTCTATATATTTATCAATTGTATTGGCAGAAATTTTAGATTTTTTTACTGACAAAAATGTAGATTCTATCTTAGATGGATTTGTTAGTGTAGAAATGCCTGACGCCAAAATATTGAGTAGATCCTCAAGTTCACTATTTAAGCGTACATCATACCTGTTTACAATATCACGCAGGTACACATTGCTTAATTGATTCTTTAGGTAGTTCATCTTATCTTCGTCGCTTTTCATGAGAGCCTGTGCTGGCAATCCTCCGAACACCTGGTATTCAGCAAATGCATCTTCCTTATCGCCATCATAGCTTTGAAGAAATTCATAAAAAACAAGCGGCATAATGTGGATTTCATCACCCCTGCCAGCAAATTCAGTAATTACATCTTTGGATAAGAATTTTGAATTACTACCAGTTACATAAACATCATAATTCTTTTGTCGTAAAAATCCATTAAGTACCTGTTCAAATGATGCCAATAGCTGTACCTCATCTAAGAGTATATAGTATTTTTCATCGTTATTGGTTCTCGCAAATACATACTCCAAGAATTTCTTAGGGTTTACCAATCTTTCCCCACTCAAAATATCTAAGTCCATGAGATTCTCTCCGATTTTCAGAAGATCTTGACCTGAATCAAAGGCAAATTTTATTATATGATTTTTATCTACTCCACTTTCGATTAAATAGTTGTAAAATATATTATTGAGCAGGTAAGATTTGCCACTCCTTCTAATGCCTGTAATTACCTTAATAAATCCGTTATCCATCTTGCGAATTAGTTTGTTTAGGTAATAATCGCGTTTTATTTCCATAAATAACCGTCCTCTACTATTTAGAAATATTTCCGTTACGGAACTTAATCTAAATAGATTATATATCCTATTTGCCTAGGAGGCAAGTCCTATTTAGAAATACTTCCATTCTGGAATTTTTTCTAAATAGGATTCAAGTTTGCATTTACTTCTTCTTATAAACACATCTACAAACAAAGCAATCGAGTAGGAGGGAGTGACTAACTCCCGTCCTCTCACACCACCGTGCGTACGGTTCACGTACACGGCGGTTTCAATAGTTGACGTGCATGGACTGATACGCATTGGATAAGTCATAGTATCCTTTGCTTATCAGTCT
>JAQYRL010000072.1 GCA_028725765.1 Clostridiales bacterium | reverse complement strand
ACTTATGGTACTTTCTAACAAATCCGGTGACAATAGCAAGGAGGTCACACCTGTTCCCATCTCGAACACAGAAGTTAAGCTCCTTAGCGCCTATGATACTTGGTGGGTGACTGCCTGGGAAAGCGGGTCGTTGCCGGTTTGTTATTTTGGCTCCATGGTCAAGCGGTCAAGACACCGCCCTTTCACGGCGGTAACCCGAGTTCGATTCTCGGTGGAGTCACCATTTTGCGCGACTGGCGGAATTGGCAGACGCACTAGATTTAGGTTCTAGCGGGAGACCGTAGGGGTTCAAGTCCCTTGTCGCGCACCAATAACGGGATAATAAAAATGCTGTATCTACACGAGTTACAGCATTTTTTATTGTATATCTAAAACCCCATGTTTTACGTGGGGCTTTGATTTTTTAGGCTTATATGACAAAAAGAGTTGCTAAAAAAAGCCGTTAAGATTGAAATTTAAATATCTGATTAAAAGAATTTTTAAGAAATTTTTGTCAATTTAAGGTTGAAAATTCAAAAAAAAAAAAACTATAATTAAAATAATAAAATTATGATAGGAGATAAAAAAATGGGTTTGTTTAATTTATTTGGTGGCAAAAAAACAGTTGAGTTAGATAAAGTAAAAAGTGATGAAAACAAAAATCGTATGAGAGAAATCTTTGATAAGCAAGTAGATAATGGTTCGGAATATAAAATAGTATATGCTTATTCAGAAGACATTGGTGGTGCGAATTTCGCAGTGCTTCGTACTGTTTCCTATAAATACAGAAGTTTTATACTTGGCTATAAGGAAGATGATCTAAGTTTAGTTTTTCTTGAAGTAAGTCCTGATTTAAATCAGGTTGGAAAAGCACTTTTGTATAAACCACAAGATGTGAAGAAAACCAATTTTACAAAGATGGTAGGTGCATACTATCTACAGTATGGAAGTTCATTCAAGAAAGAATTTTTCAACTTTTTTGTTCCTGAGACTATTGATGATATAGTTAACCATGATTGGTATGATGAAGATACTTTTGTCTACATTGACCAAAGAGAAGTACATCACAGTTGGGTGGATTTTTGGAATAAATTTTGTAAATAAACGGTAATTTATTATGTATATGTTACCAAACTATATTTTGGCTTTTATATTTACAGTATTTCTAATATATAGTTTTGTAAATGTTAAAATCAAAAAAGCTAAGGTTGGCAACGGGTGCCTTTATGGAATTGGAGTTCTTATTGCGATATTATTACTTGGAATGTCTATATATGGAATAATATTTAATATTCCATTAGGACAAGTACAACTAATGATAGAAAATAGCTTCAAATAATGAAATTAAAGCAGTATATATATAATTTACTGCTTTTTCTTTTGTTTAGCTTTAGAACCACATGAGTTACAGCTTTTTTTATTACTTTCCTTTATTTGTGATTTATCTCTTTTTCTATCCTATCTACAAACAAACTCGCGAAATCATAGCAGGCAATGCTATTTTGTTTACCATAGTCAGATAGAATAAGTTTATTGTCTATTATACTATGTTTTGAAAAGTTTAGGTATTTACCAGCATCTGATGATAGCATATCTTTAAACTCGGATAAATCAACGAATTTTCCTTCTTTTCTCGCATATATTGGATATTCAGCTTGCCAGGAACCATCCTGCCTGTTAAAATTCATTTTACCGCTGAATTCCAAGGTAGGGAAGGCTATATAATCGATGAAATCGTCTCTCTGGATTCCGTTTATTCTAAAAAGTGTATTTGATACGGAATAGTCTGAAATTATCAAACCTGAACGTGTAAATCCTATTTTTTCGATAGCCATATTTAGATCAAAATACTTTAGAAGGCTAATTAACCGTGTGAGTTGCATAACATCATCTTTATTATGCAATAGTATTTTGTTGAGAAGAGTCTCTGATTTATATGATAAAGATTCCTGATCTGTATATTCATTATATAAATTTATGCTCTCACCGCCGCTTATTTCGTCAGCCCTGAGGTGGTCGATCTGCATAAATCCTTCCATGCTTTTTTGGCTTAAACTCCCTATGACGTTTTTGAGGGTAGAATATTTGCGGACAAGCTGATAGAGGTCCAGATTAAAGATATTTTTGCTATGGATGCTATATTTCTGACATCTTGTTGTAAGAAATGGGCCATCAAAGCTTCTTCCGTTATAGGTTATTAAGATATCAGTGTCGCTAATGTCGCGTATCGCTTCAAGCAAAATATTTTCCTCTTCATCAGATGTTTCTGCAAAAAATTGGACCAACTCGCCATCATCATGACCAGGCATAATATGCACGAAACCTATGAGAATGATTTTGTCGTGCTTTGGATAAAGACCCGTAGTTTCTATATCGAAAATGGATATTTTGTCTGCGTTAAAAAAATAATTAAACTGTTTTGACTTCAGTGTTTCTAACGTCTTTTTATCAAGTTTGAAATTTTCTCTTATAATTTTCATATGTTAATACTCCCAAATTAAAACAATACCCGAAACGAAGTGTATATGATGATAAATTATTTCTTTATAACAAAATAGACCGCAGGGGTGCAGTCTACTTTGTTCAAAAGGGGTATTGGGATGAGATTATCAGGGGAGATAACCTCAATACGATTATAACTTAATATGAAATTATATGCAATCATTTTTAGAAAATTATATTAATTTTACAATAAGCGCTAATAATCAAAGTAAATTCTAGTAAATGGTTGAAAGTAGAATTTTAATCCTCATTATGAGAAAGAGCACGAGGGTGAGTCCTGTCGTAGACTTCCTTTATTTTGTTCTTTCGGAATTTAAGATATATCTGAGTTGCTGAAATGTCTTCGTGACCCAGGAGCTCCTGAAGCGTCTTTAGATCTGCGCCATTCTCTATCATGTGAACCGCAAATGAATGCCTGATAATCTGGAGAGTAAGTTTTTTGTTAATACTTGACTTCTCACCGTATGAGCTGATGATTTTCCAAAGACCCTGCCTGGTAAAGCCGTTTCCCATGAAGTTAACGAAAAATATCGAATTATCATTTTCTTCTTTATTCTTAACGAAGACAGGCCTACTATTTTTCAGATAATTTCTTAAGGCGTCCTTGGCAAAATCTCCTAGAGGCACTATACGAGCCTTGCCGTGCTGCCCATTGCAGGTGATGAATCCCATACGCATATTTACGTCCTTCATAGTCAACTCAACAAGCTCAGACACCAAAATACCGGTACCATAAAGAACTTCAAAAATGGCACGGTCCCTAATGCCTTTGGCGCTATCGTCAGGCAGGGAAAGCAATTCTTCAATCTCTTCAATAGTTAAATATTCAATCTCACCACGAACAACCCTTGGTGCTTTTAGATTTGATGCTGGATTAACGATAATATGATTATTTTCAACCATGCATTTGAAGAAACTCCTAGTTGAAGCGAGTCTTCTGTTCATTGTTGCAGTTGAAAGCTCATCCTTCTTCATATCCATAAGAAAGCCGATGACATCCTCTTGCTCAACGCTTGTTATATCGGATATACCTCGCGAAATCAGATACGACTCGAAAGCACACAAATCTCTGACATATGCTTCAATAGTATTTTGTGATGATTTCTTCTTATTCTTTAAAAATGTTATATATGCTTTAATATACTCATTCATTGTTAACTCCCGAATCTAATTTGATTTTCCCAGATCGCAAAAGCTCCACCGTCATTAGGATTGCAACCTGCGTCTTCGCATCCTGAATTTTACCTTCCATGACCATATCGTAAAGATCATCTATGTGATAGCTGTACGAATCGATGTCTTCGTTTTCGTCAAAGTCCGTTTCTCCAGGCTCTAGGTCAGTTGCTAGGTAAATATACAAAAGCTCTTCAGAATAGCCGACAGTAGGGTACATCTTCGTCAAAAGAGTCATATTCTTTGCGACATAACCAGTTTCTTCGCGAAGTTCTCTGAATGCGGTATCTTCTGGTGATTCTTCCTGCTCAATCTTGCCCGCGGGGATTTCCAAAACATCTCTTTCAATAGGCTTTCGAAACTGCCTTATCATGACAACGTTTTTGTTTGGGAGTAGGGGCAAAACAACTGCGCCGCCTGAGTGTTCGATTATTTCACGTGTTGACTCTCCGTTTACAGATTCAACGGTATCGACGCGTAGATTTAGGATTTTACCCTTGTATTTTATCTCGGATGATATAGTTTTTTCGTTAAATGACATGCTAAGCTGCTCCTTGATGCGATATTATAATATATGTGAAATTAACTCTAACTCATTATGATTATATAGTATTTACTATGTTAAAAATCACTTTACAATATTATATCATTGGTATACTAATTTTTAAATACTTAAATGTGATATAATATGACATTATTTTGGAGGTATAAGATGCAAAATATTAATAGACCTGAATGGACGAAATTAAATTATATTGGTTGGCTTGCGTTTTTTAAGAATAATGGTAAATATCGCTTAACTATTGATGAACTTTCCCTTGGTACACTTTCTGAATATGATAAAAAACTTATCGCCCCATCAATTGCAGCATTTCAATGTGGGGAACATAGTGAAGGAATATCACTTAAAAAATATGCCGAAAAATTTTCAAAACTTTATGATGAAAATATCTATAACGAGGTTATTGATTGGTTTATTAAAGAGGAAAACTTTCATTCACATTATCTTTATGTATTTATGAAAGGAGAAAATATACCTTTTTGCAAGAAAAATCGATTGGACAAATTATTCAGGAAAATCAGACAGTGTAGTGGAATTGAATCTGAGATTATTACACTTGTAACAGCTGAAATAATTGCACTTACATACTATAGTGTCCTTGGAGATGCAACTGATTCTAAAGAACTTAAGAAAATTTGCCACCAAATGCTCCATGACGAACTACCACACATAGTTTTTCAGTCATATACAATCTCACATTTTAAACAAAACATATCACTAAGGATGAAACGAAGAATCCTTATGGAAATTACGACTATTGCTGTATATTTTGCATTTTATAAATTTTTCAAGAAAAATTTATGCTCATTCTCTTTCTTTAGAAAGGAAAACTTAGGTTATCTATCCCAATCTGAGCATATTATAAAACAATTTGCATTAGCTGATGATAATCGAAAAAACTATGTTAACTATGGGGTCTCCGATAACTGAAAAATCACTTGATATTAAACTGATATTGTAGATATTTTAGAAGCAAAATCGCCTAAAGAATTAACAATTGCATAAAAACGTGCTATAATTAGGTGAAACGTAAAGGAGATAGGCGAATGAGGAATTTCAATTATCAAAATCTGATAGTAAATAAATGGGATAGTGAAATCATAAATCTTCTTGTGCAAATTCATGAACACAAGGGAAAACAAGAACTTTTCTTAAAACGAAAGCCTGCTGTTTTGGACAAATTAGTAGAAATTGCTAAAATTCAAAGTATAGAAGATTCTAATAAAATAGAGGGGATTGTCACTACGACAGATAGAATCAAAGAATTAATGAATAAAAAAACAACTCCTAGAAATAGGGATGAAGAAGAAATTATGGGCTATAGGGATGTGCTGAATACAATTCATGAAAGTTATGAATATATTCCAATTAGTAGCAACTATATTTTACAATTCCATAGAGATTTATTTAAGCATAGTGAAAAAGGAATCGGTGGACGATATAAAACTGCACAGAATTCTATTATAGAAAGAGATAAAGATGGAGATGTTTTTGAACGATTTAAACCATTATCTCCATACGAAACTCCAGGTGCCATTGACAAAATTTGCGATGAATTGAATATAGCTTTAGATAAAAAAGATGTGGACTCATTGCTTTTAATACCGATTTTTATTCATGATTTTCTTTGCATACATCCTTTCAGTGATGGAAATGGAAGGATGAGTCGTTTACTAACAACTCTTTTGCTATACAGACAAGGATATGTAATTGGGAAATACATCAGTTTAGAGAGTAAGATAGAAAAAAACAAAGATAGTTATTATGCAGCATTAGAGCAGAGCGGAATAGGCTGGCATAAAAATAAGGAAAATCCTGTGCCATTTATAAAATATATTCTAAGAATCATATTATCTGCTTATATTGATTTTGAAGAAAGAGTAGATTATGTAGATGAAAAACTACCTACAATTGACCTTGTAAGAAACGCAATTGATAGGAACATAGGTAAATTTACTAAACGTGATATGATGGAGTTAGTCCCAAGCGTAGGAAAAGCTACAATTGAAAATATGCTTAAGGAATTGACAGAGGAAGGGTACATTGAGCGACATGGCAAAGGAAGAGCAACATTTTATGTAAAAAAGTAATATTATGTAAAAATATTTCTTTAGATTCAATATTTATTTGTGTATAAACTTCTCAATTCAGAAATCTCAGAAATAGTGTATATTCTTACTGCAAATTTTGCTTGTAAAAAAATTAAAAATGTGATATAGTATGGAAGTTATTACGGGCGGTCCTCTGGATTAGAGCCATGAACGTCTTGGAGGGAAGGAGGAATTAATAATGAACATTTTAGATCAAGTCACTCAAGATTATCTAAAGAAAGAAGTCCCTGCTATTAACGTTGGAGATACCGTTAAGGTACACGTTAAGATTAAGGAAGGATCTAGAGAGAGAATCCAGATTTTTGAGGGTTTTGTACTCAAGAAACAAAATGGGGGAATTGCAGAAACTTTCACCGTTAGAAGAATTGCTTCAGGTGTTGGTGTTGAAAAGACATTCCCTATACACTCACCTTGGGTTGAAAAAATCGAAGTGGTTAGAAAAGGTCGCGTAAGAAGGGCTAAACTCCACTACATGAGAGAAAGAACAGGGAAGGCTGCTAAGATCAAGACTCAGGTTGAACAATAACTTTAGATTATGAGACAATTGTGATAAAATATAGAGGCGGATGTCTCTATATTTTATTTTTTGAGAAACTGTTCGAAGTAGTATGTTTTGTTTGTGGAAAGCTACAGATGATTTGAATTTTGAGGACGAGTAATGATAGAAAATATTAACTGGTATCCGGGGCACATGAAGAAGACCCGAGAACTCATAAAAGACAATTTAAAACTTGTGGATTTGGTGATTGAGGTTTTGGATGCCAGAATACCGATTTCAAGTAGGAACCCCATAATTGATGAGCTCGTGGGTAGCAAGCCGAGGGTTATTGCCCTGAACAAAACAGACATCGCTTCAGATAAGGAAACCAAGCGATGGCGTGAATATTTTGCCAACGAGGGGAGCACACCAGTAGCTATAAATGCACAAAGCGGCTCGGGTGTTTCGAATTTGCTAAAACTTCTTGAACGGATGGAGAACCAGCTCTCAGAAGGAAAAATGAGGCAGAAGCCTTTGAGGATGATGATCGTTGGAGTTCCAAATGTGGGCAAATCTTCCCTCATTAATAGGCTGACAGGAAGGAAGGCGACACAGATTGGAAATAAGCCAGGTGTGACTAAGGGCAAGCAGTGGCTGAGACTGAAAAATGGTATGGAGCTTCTCGATACTCCGGGTATTTTGTGGCCGAAATTTGAGGATAATAGGGTGGGCATTTATCTGGCGTTCTGCGGTTCAATTAAGGATGAGATTTTGGATTTGCCGACGCTGGCACTTGAACTTATCAAGGTTTTAAGGCGTGATTATCCCAATCTACTCTTGGCGAGGTATAAGCTTGATGATAGCTGTCTGGAATATGAGGACATTGAACTGCTTGATGAAATATGCAGGCGAAGAGGATACATATTGCCAGGAAAGAGGATTGACTACGATAGAGCGGGCAAAGCGATTTTGGACGATTTTAGAAGTGGCAAAATTGGCAGGATAACGCTTGAGATGGCAGATTAATAACGAGAGCTTTTATGTGATTTACATTTCGATTGTAAGCTGTTTGCATCAAGCATTTTGGATATTCAGGAGATAGGTATAGGTGATATATGACGACCAAAGCGGAGCGTGAAAGAATTGAAAAAACAAGGCTTGAAGAGATGAAGTCATTTGACATAGGAAACTCTTTTGGCTTTGAGTACCTTATAGGTGTTGATGAGGTGGGTAGGGGACCCCTAGCAGGGCCTGTGGTTGCCTGTGCTGTGATTATGCCAAAAGATTGGGATGTTCCCGGAATCAATGACTCTAAGAAACTGACAGAAAATCGAAGGAATGAACTGGCACTTAAGATCAAAGATAGATCTGTTGCCATTGGATTGGGCTTTGTTAATAGCAAGAAAATAGATCGCTTCAATATCAGGAATGCGACCAAGATGGCAATGATTATAGCTGTGAGGCGGTGCATTGAAAATTTTCAAGAGCAAGGGTATGGATCTGATGAGATTAAAGATTATGAGACTAAAAATGTGGACTTGCCGGCTATAGAAAATAGAAGCCGTGAAACTGGTGCCGGTATGACTTTTGACGTGGATTCGAATGAGGATTTGGATAAGGCTTTAAAGAAGTCTCGGATAAAAATTCTCATAGATGGTGATATGGAAATTCCCATTGAACAATTAGAAGCTGACTTTGAGAAAGATGGATTTGTAATTTCTCAGGAAACTGTTATCAAAGGAGATTCCAAGTCTCTTGCAATTGGAGCAGCATCGATTGTAGCCAAGGTGGCTAGGGATGAGTTTATGAAGGAGTATTCAAAGAGGGCTCCAGAATTTGGTTTTGAAAAGCATAAGGGATATGGAACAAAGGCTCATTATGAGGCTATTTCATCTTACGGATTGTCGCCGATTCATAGGAAGACATTTTTAAAGAAGGTTCTGGATAAAATTGAGGAGGAACTGATATGAGTGCAAAGGATTTTAAAACAGACATAGAGATTGCTCAAGAGGCTGAATTATTGCCAATCGAAGAAATCGCCGGAAAGCTCGGGCTCAGTGAGGATGACATTGAGCGTTATGGGAAGTTCAAGGCTAAGGTTGGCTATCACAAGGTTAAGGATGCTCTTAATTTAGATGAGAAGAAGAGGGGGAAGTTGGTGCTGCTGACGGCGATTTCGCCGACGCCGGCCGGCGAGGGCAAGACGACGACAAGCATCGGACTTGCAGACGGTCTGTCTGCCCTCGGCAAGAAGGCCGCCCTGGCACTCAGAGAGCCTTCTATGGGCCCCGTTTTCGGCATCAAAGGGGGCGCGGCCGGCGGTGGCTATGCGCAGCTTGTCCCCATGGAAGACATCAACCTCCATTTCACCGGGGACATGCATGCGATAGGAGCTGCAAACAACCTCATAGCAGCGGTTTTAGATAATCACATTCAGCAGGGAAACCAGCTTGGAATCGACCCTAGGACAATAACTTGGAAGAGAGTCGTCGACATGAACGACAGACAGCTCAGGTTCATTGTCGACGGACTCTCAGGAAAGCCTAATGGAGTGCCTAGAGAAGACGGCTTCGATATTACAGTAGCTAGTGAGATAATGGCAATATTTTGTTTGGCAGAGGGAATAACCGATCTTAAGAAAAAAATCTCTCAGATTGTTGTAGGCTATACCTACGACGAGAAGCCAGTGAGGGTTGCAGATCTTGGATGCGAAGCCGCTGCAACTATTTTGCTCAAGGATGCACTAAAGCCAAACCTAGTACAGACGCTCGAACATACACCAGCCTTTGTGCACGGAGGACCTTTCGCAAACATTGCACATGGCTGTAATTCTGTGATAGCAACCAAGATGGCACTTGCACTCTCGGATTATGCTGTAACTGAGGCTGGATTTGCAGCAGATCTCGGTGCTGAAAAATTTCTTGATATTAAATGCCGTAAGACAGGGCTTGCTCCAGATGCTGTCGTAATAGTAGCAACGGTCAGAGCACTTAAATACCATGGTGGCGTAGCTAAGGAAGATTTGAATGAAGCAAATCCTGAAGCAGTCAAGGCTGGCATTCCAAACCTATTAAGGCATATTGATAATATTCAAAAAGTATTTGGGTTAAATGTTGTAGTAGCAATTAACGAATTTCCTAGTGACACAGAAATTGAGATGGATGTAGTAAGAAAAGTCTGCGAAGAAAAGGGCGTAGATGTTGTGCTGAGTCAAGTCTGGGCGAAGGGAGGCCAGGGCGGCATTGAGCTTGCAAAGAAGGTTATTTCTATCTGCGAAAAAGATGATTCTAAGCTGCAATTTTCTTACGAACTAGATCAGAGTATAGAGTCAAAAATCAGGTCTATATCTCAGAAGGTTTACGGGGCTAGTGATATTAGTTTTGATGTTAAGGCGCTAAAGGAGCTTAGGAGGCTTGAAAGTAACGGATTTGGAGATTTACCTATCTGTATTGCCAAAACTCAATACAGCTTTTCTGATGACCCTAAGGCTCTGGGGGCACCAAAAGATTTTATTATTCACATCAAGGAACTTAAGGTGTCGGCAGGTGCTGGATTCATCGTTGCAAAAACAGGCGATATAATGACAATGCCAGGATTGCCTAAGAAACCAGCTGCCCTTGGAATGGACATAGATGAAGATGGTGTTATAAGCGGATTGTCGTGATGAGTTATTTAAAGATGAAAATATATAATATTAATATATTAGAACGTAAAAAATGACAAAAAGCATAACGTGTAACAAAACATACAGAAACACCGCAAAACCAATATTATATTTTCAATATATTAACCAAAGATATAATTCAGTAGTATTATAGTGTGATTTTAAATGAAAATAACTTTATTTTATAATGCCAAAATTCTTGTATATAAGGATCTATTGCCATACCGTGGCAACATGACCAGAGTAAGTGTAGAGATGCCCGGCAGATGCTTTGCAGATGAGAGCTGCCTCTCACACAGCTATTTTGTTGATTCCATGATAGTAGCAGATCAAAAAATCCTCAAACTAGGCACAGAAAAGTCTTTGAGGATGTTTCTAAAATCGGATGATATTAAATCTTATATTAAATCAGAGAAGCCAGACTATTGTGAAATAAATCTTGCTGGTCAGTTTGTGATGCCTGGATTTGTCGACTGCCACGAGCATCCTATACTTTTGTCGCACTGCCTTGAAGAAATTTCGTGCCTGCCACCGGATGTAACTTCCATTGAAGAACTTAAGAGTAGGGTTGCAGAAGAAAGAGAACGATTGATTGCTAACGGTGTGAGACCGGGTGAAAACGATAAGTGGATTATAGGTTGGGGCTGTGACGAAGGGAAATATCCTGAGAAAAGACTGCCTACAAGGGGGGATTTGGACGAAGCCTGTCCTGATTTTCCTGTAACACTTGTAAGAACGTGTGAGCATATCAGGTGCTGCAATTCCCTCGCTTTAAAAATGGCGGGTGTTGACGAGAATACTGAAAACCCCGATGGCGGAGAAATCGGCCGAGATGAAAAGGGAATCCCGAATGGTATTTTGTATGAGAATGCCAGGAATCTAATTGCGGAAATTCTGCCACATAGCGATCGAGAACATGAAGTTATGCTCATCAAAAAACTTGGGGATATGCTTACAAGACACGGCGTAACGTCGGTGTGCGAAATGGGGAACCTGAGTTCAAAGGACAATCACTTCATCTATTATGATGCTGTGAAGAAGGGGCTAAAACAAAACATCTCGCTTTTCTACATGTGGGAGTTTTACAAAGATAAGCCGGAATTTGAAATAAAAGAAGAGCACAAGTACCTAGAGCAGCAGGTTCATGTGGCAGGCTTTAAGCTCATTGGAGATGGGAGCTTTTCTGGGCATACTGCTTGGACAGACATTCCGTATTTGGGAACCGAGGAATACGGCATTTCAACATGCAGTGATGAACTCCTCGACTCTGCGATAGATTTTTGTAGAAAGAATAATTTGCAAATTTCAATTCATGCAATGGGGAGAAGAGCGATTGATAGGTTTGTTGAGAGGCTGTACAAGGAAGAACCTTGGTCGGTTGAGCCAAATGCAGAGAATTTTAATAAATTAAGATCTAACGATTCTACGTTTTCTACGTGGGAAATTCCTCATGCAAGGATTGAACATGTGACAGAGCCAAGCGAGAGAGCCATTAAGATGGCAGCGGAGCGGGGAATTGCAATTGCAACTCAGCCAATTTTTATCTTTAGCGAAATTGAGAGTTATCAGAAAAATTTGGGCGATGCGAGATTGAAAACGACATATCCAATCAGACGCCTGATTGATAGGGGTTGTTTTGTTGGACTTTCAACTGATGCGCCGGCTACTGCTTGGTCAGATCCTGCTAATCCTTGGGTAAACATAAAGGCTGCCGTGACTCGCAAGGCATACAACGGCGTTGATACTGGGCAGAAACATAGGATTAGCCTTGAAGAAGCTATTTTGCTTTACACAAAAAATTCAGCCATAATTGCGGGACTGCCAAATCGAGGCTGTATCGCGGAAGGATATTATGCTGATTTCCAGATTCTAAATGAAAATCCTTTTGAAAAAGATATTGAAAAAATCGAAGAGTTAATGCCAGAGAAAGTTTATATAAGTGGTGAGGAGGTTTTGTAGAATGTGTGATAAACAGGCAAATATTTTGTATGGGAAGGATGTCTCAGAGAAGATTGAGAAAGAGATTTCGACGAAAATCGCGAATTTAAATTCACAAAATATTACTCCGAAACTTGCAATTCTTCGCATTGGTGAAAACCCGGCGGATATGGCATACGAAAATGCTGTGATGAAGCGGGCCTCGAGGCTCGGTATAAATACAAAACAGTTCACTCTCGATTCGGATGTGGCTCAGGCTGATGTGCTTGACTGCATAGATGAAATTAATAAGGACGACAGGATTCACGGTGCTCTTATTTTCAGACCGTTCCCAAAAGGGCTTGATGACAATCTCATTAGGAATAGACTTGCAGTCTTGAAAGACCTAGACGCCATAACAGACGAGGCGCTTGCGCATGTGTTTACTGGGAATGCCGAGAACTATCCTTGCACGGCCATGGCATGTGTTGAACTTCTGAAACACTACAAAATACCTCTCTCCGGCAGGGTTGTTCTTGTAATCGGCAGGTCGCTTGTGATAGGCAAACCTGTTAGCATGCTGATGCAGCGCGAGAATGCCACGGTTATAATGGCACATAGTAAGACAACCTCTGAACAACTTAAGAAACTATCGGCTGCTTCGGATATCGTAATTGTTGCAACGGGAAAGGCTGATACTTTTGGCAGGGAATATGCTCAAAATGGTCAAACTATTATAGATGTTGGCATGAATAGAACAGATGATGGCAGGCTGGTCGGCGATGTCAGCTTTGATGAGGTTGTTGACGTGGTAGAAGCCATTACGCCAGTTCCAAAGGGAGTGGGAAATATAACAACAGCCTGCCTATTGAAACAACTGGTGGAAGCAGCCGAAAAATCAACCAATTGATTCGTAGCTATCGGTAGGATTTACGGGTAAAATTACAATCTTTGTATTTTTACCCGTAATTATACCAAAATCAATAAGTCTCTGAAGAGGCAACCTATTTCGATGACTTATTCAAAGCCTTGAAAAGCGACTTTGTTTTGCGGAGCGGAAGATCTGATATAAAGTGAGCAACCGCAGCTTTGCCGATTGCATTGGTTCCGGTTGCCGCTATTGTTGAGCTGATAGCCGAGCCTGCAAACGGCAAGAAGTTTGCGAATTTCGCTGCCTGTTGAGCAACTGTCCTAAGCCCAAAACCTGCGAGGGTTACACCACCCAAACTAAGAATAAACTCAATACCTGTTTTGAGGTTAACATCACGTCCGCTCAGTCTTGCAATTAGTGCAACCATAAGCCCCTGAAGAATCAAGAGCACATAGAGGTCTGCAACAGGAATTGGTGTTAGAGCAATAACCGCAGCCATGCCAGAAAACAGCTTAACAAGCCTATTAGAAACACCAGACAACACTTCTGACAATCTGAAGGTCATCCTGAATCCCATCTGTGCATTTGGATCCACCATCACATCTTCAATTATTCTTCTTAAATCATCAAAATTATATAAATTAAGCGAAGAAAGTGCCACAATTTCGTCAACAACGTTTCCGTGAGCCAAAATAGCCCCCCTGTATCTACTTAAGGATTCTCTTAATTGATTCCTATCGACATCAACCGATAGAGCAATTTTTTTGCCTATTTCACCCTCGCTTACGAGTTCTTCATACGTCTGGTCACTCGCCTCGTCCACCTTTGTAATTGCAACTATTAGAGGAAGTTTGTTACCGCCGCTAGCTTCTATTTTCTTCTTTAAGTCCTCAAAGAACTCTAACTGAGAATGAATATCAACATCTCTAGAACTATCTAAGAGCAAAACAGCCGCATCTGGTTTGAAGTTAATAATTTGCGTGATTTTTTCATCTGTCTTATATGTTGAAGTTTCAAAGATCTCAATCTCTGTTTCATCGCCACGCTTACATGCATATATATCAATGTCATTTACAACGCGATCCACATCCTCACCGCCATATGGGGTTGTTTCTACAATCCTTGCCCTACATAGTGCATTTACAAGAGCACTTTTACCAACACCACGGTCGCCCGCTATCAAAAGTCGAGGAGGTCTCTGAGTGCTAATTGATTCCATCAGAGCTTCTAGTTCCTTATCCTGACCAAGATATTTTTTCAACATCTTCTTAGTTGATTTTGGAACAAAAAAAGGGAGATCATCTAGCATATCTTCGAATTTTTCATAATATTTTCTAACATTCTCAAGTCTTTCAATTATAAGACTTTTATCATCTTTCATACGTTTCTCCTTAAATATTTTTATGGTATAATTGCACTGCTAGTTATAGTACCCGAAAACAAGATATGTTAATCATTTTATATTTGCTATGACGAGTGGATTTTTTAGAGGATAATCCCTAAATATCCTTGAATTCCTTGACATTCAGGATGATATATGTTAATATACAGAAAGTAAATTATAACTTCTTTTGAAAGAGTGGGTCATCCCACTCTTTCAATTTTGTAAAGGATAGATATGTCAGGAAAAATAGAAACTTTTGTTACTGAAAAACTGAAGCCTATCTTAGATGAGGAATCTCTCGACTTGTGGGATGTTAAACTATCTAAAGAAGGCAAGAACAACTTTTTGCGGATATTTATAGATAGGTTAGATGGTTACATCGATACAGACGTCTGTGAGAAGGTGAGCAAATACATAAGTGAGCAGCTTGATGAGATAGATGACATAATGCCTGCCAAGTATTTTCTTGAGGTTTCTTCTCCAGGAATGGATAGGGAGCTTAAGACGGATGATCACCTTAGGCGTTATTTGGGGGAAATGGTTGAAGTTAAGCTTTATAGTGGCATTGACGGCAAGAAACTATTTTGTGGTAAACTTGAAGAATTTTCTGATAATGAACTGAGAATTACCGAAATTATTCAAGATTTTAAGAAAAAAACAGAGATAGAAAAGCCTAGGATTTTTGACAGAAAGAAGATTGCTAAAATCAACCTGGCTGTAATTATATAAAAAATTTTAAAGGAGGAGCTAATGAACGCAGAGTTTATTGAAGCGCTAAACTCCCTCGAGAAAGATAGAGGGATACCAAAGGATGTTCTGCTTAACACAATCGAAGACGCAGTGCTTGCAGCATATAAGAAGAATTATGGGCCTTACCACAAGGTCAGAGTCCTAATTGATCCAGATAGTGGGACTTTAATGGTACTCATAAGGAGAGAGATTGTGGAAGTTGTTGAGGATCCTAATACTCAGATGTCTTTAGACGAGGCACATGAAATCGATCCAAGATACCAGGTGGGCGACTTTATCGAGTATCAGGTAATGCCAAAGGAATTTGGTAGGGTTGCGGCTCAAACAGCTAAGCAGGTTGTTGTTCAAAGAATAAGGGAAAAAGAAAGAGAGATGGTTTACGAAAGATATCTGCCATATCTCAAACACATAATAACTGGCAGGGTTCATCGTAAGACAGCGAGGACGATATTTGTTTCACTTGATGGGACAGAGGGAATAATGCCATTTTCAGAACAGGTAAAGGGTGAAAACTACAAAGTAGGCGACATAATTAAGGCTTACGTGTTCGAAGTTAAGAAAACGTATAAGGGCCCTCAGGTATTTCTTTCAAGATCGCATCCTGGCTTTATCAGGGGGCTATTTGAACTGGAAATTCCTGAAATTGAAGATGGGACTGTTAGGATTATTAATATCGCAAGGGAAGCTGGTTCAAGAACCAAAATTACAGTAGCTACTGATTTTGAAAATGTAGATCCTATTGGAGCCTGTGTAGGTAATAGGGGTTTGAGGGTTCAGCATATTGCCGACGAGATATATGGCGAAAAGATTGATATTATTGAATGGAGCGAAGATCCGGAAACTTTAATCTCAAATGTTTTGAGCCCGGCGACTGTTTCAAAGGTTATTATTCATAGCCTAGAAGAACAAATTGCAACCGTCGTAGTCCCGGATTTCCAGCTTTCTCTAGCTATCGGCAAGGAAGGCCAGAACGTAAGGCTCGCGGCGAGGGTTAGCGGCTGGAAGATAGATATTAAAAGTGAATCTCAGTATGGGGATGTTGCTGAAGATGATGACTTTGTTGAGAATGATGATTTAAATTATACGGATGATCTAGAAGAGCAAAATGAGGATGTAAACCACGATGAACTTGACGATGCTGAGACATCTGATGATTCATACGAAGACGAGGAAAACATAGCAGAGTTTGAAGAGATAGAAGAATCTGAAGAGTTAGAGGAAGCAGAAGCATCGGAAGAGTCAGAGGAAACAAAAGAGTCCGATGAGTAATTCACCGATGAGAACATGCATAGGATGTCGCAATGTATTTGAAAAAAAAGATGTGTTTCGAGTAGCATTCTATGAGGACAAAATATCACTTGACAAATCAGGAAGGGCTAATGGTAGAGGCGCATATCTATGCAAGAATAAAAAATGTGTAGATGAAGCTTTTAAGAAAAAGGCCTTTCACCGTGTATTTAAGAAAAACTTTAACAATGAAGAGATGAACAGTCTTAAACGCGAAATTGAAATGTTCTTGGAAACGGATTTAAAAAGTGAAGGAAAAATATATAAATACCTGGGATTTGCGGCAAGAGCTCGGAATCTTGCAGTCGGAATGACGGCGGTAGAGCAATCTGCAAGGAAGGGCAAGACAAAGCTTATAATAATTGGAGAAGAAGTTGGAAAAAACTCCATCAAAAAACTTGAAAAACTTTGTGATAAATATAATGTCAAAATGATTGTCTTTGGCAAATGCGAAGAACTCAGCCATGCAACAGGTAAAAGGGATAAAGGAATATTTGCTTTGGAAGATGAAAATCTGACTAAAGCTATAATAAGTGAATTTAAAGAAGGAGGATTTCTATGACCTTAAAAGTCCATCAACTGGCAAAAGAGATGGGAATTACAAGCAAGGAACTGACTCAAAAAGCTCTAGATATGGGTATATCTGTTAAAAACCATATGAGCAATTTGAGTGATGAAGATGCAGAAAGGTTAAGAGTAAGCAAAAAAGATACAGCAAAGCATCCTGTATCTCCAAAAGCTCAAGACGGAATTGATGTGTCACCAAGCAAGATTAATAAACCAAAACCACCTATGAATAGACCAATCGTTGATACTGCATTTTTAGAAGCAAGGAGCAAGGGTGTAAAATCAGATAAAGAAGATAAGAAGCAGCCTGAAGAACTCAAATCAAAGGAGTCTGTATCTGAGAAAAACAAGCCTAAAGAGTCAAAACACGAAGAGACTAAGCCCGTAAAATCTGAGCCTGTAAAATCTGAGCCTGTAGAGACTGAGACCGTTGAGGCTAAACCTATAGAGTCCAAAAAAGAAAAGGTAAAATCCAAAGACTCAAGCAAATCAGAGAGTAATGAGGCAAAACCTGTAGAGCCAAAAAAAGAAAAGAAAGCGAGTGACAAGCAGTCTTCTGCTCCTCATATAGGACCTAAGATCATTAAACGAGCATCTGATATAAAGGCTAATGCTCAAACATCTAATAGAAATGAAAATGGCGTTAGGGATGACAGACCAAGGCGTGATGATCGTCCAAGAAGAGATCGTACGATAAGAGATGATAGGCCAAGGCGTGACGATAGACCTTCTAGAGATGACAGAGGAAGACACGAAGCTCGTACTGGACGTTCCGGAGATGACAGATCAAGGTCGAGAAGAGATGATCGTGGCGGGAAAGAATACGGAAATGCTAGAAATGACAGATCCAGATCAGGAGATAGACGCAACACAAGACATGATGGTGGCTATAACAGGGACGATGAAGATACAAGACGTGTTTCAAGACCTGCAAGGAGCAAAAGACAGTCCAGTGACAATGCTTCAATGGATAGACTTGAGGTAAAATCAAGTCAATCAAGACATGCTGATAAGAAAAAGAATCAGAGTAAATACAAAGATAAGAAGGATAAATTTAATAAATTCGATCGTAACTTTGATATGCTCGGAAATCTTGAGAAGAAAACCAGGAAGAAGAAATCTAAGGCAAAACCTCAGGTAATTGAAGAAGATATTATCGAAGAAGTTTTACCAGAGGGCACCGTAAGCATTGATGTACCTATTACAGTAGCAGGATTTTGTGAGCAGGCAGAGGTTAGCCAGGCAACGGTTATAATGTCACTTATGAAGCTTGGAATTATGGCAAATATAAACCAAAATATCGACGAGGACACTGTTTTGCTCTTGGCGGACGATCTTGGAATAAAGGTTGCCATCGGTGCAGTTGAAGAAGAAGTTGAAGAATTTGGAATCGAAGACTTTGAGGATAAGGAAGAAGATCTAAAGCCTAGACCACCGATAATTACGGTTATGGGACACGTTGACCACGGAAAGACTTCTCTCCTTGATGCAATTAGAAAAACTGATGTTACAACCACAGAATCCGGAGGTATAACCCAGCATATCGGTGCTTCTGAGGTATCTATAAACGGACAGAAAATAGTATTCCTTGACACACCGGGACACGAGGCGTTTACAGCGATGAGAGCAAGGGGTGCACACGTTACAGATATTGCAATTCTTGTAGTTGCAGCGGATGACAGCGTTAAGCCGCAGACAGTTGAGTCTATAAGTCATGCAAAGGCAGCCGGTGTACCGATTATAGTTGCTATAAACAAAATGGATAAGCCTACTGCAAATCCTGACAGGGTAAAACAGGATCTAACAGAGCACGGCATCCTAGTTGAAGACTGGGGTGGAGACGTTATAAGTGTTCCTGTTTCGGCTAAATCAGGAGATGGAATCAAAAATCTACTCGAGATGATTTTGCTCCAGGCAGAAGTTCTTGAACTGAAGGCAAATCCTAGCAGATTCGCAAACGGTTCTGTTATTGAGGCAAGATTGGATAAGGCTAAGGGGCCAGTTGCGACATTGCTTGTAACAAACGGAACCCTTAAGAGTGGACAATCAATCGTGGCAGGTACTAGTGCAGGAAGAATTCGTCTTATGACTGATTACAAGGGTAAATCAATCAAGAAGGCTGGTCCAGCAACAGCGGTTGAGGTTCTAGGACTTACCGATGTACCTCAGGCAGGTGATGAATTCAACGCTGTTAAAGAAGATAAGATTGCAAGGGAAATAGCTGATAAGAGAAAGGCTAAACTCAGAGAAGAGGTTCTCGCACGTAACTCGAGCACAACTTTAGAGAAGCTATTCAGTCAGATAAGCGAAGGTGAAGCAAAAGAACTAAATCTTATTATCAAGGGAGACGTTCAGGGCTCTATAGGAGCGATAGTTTCTTCACTTGAAAAACTTAACACAGATGAGGTTAAGGTAAACATTATTCACACAGGAGTTGGTACTGTTAATGAATCCGACGTAATGCTTGCTGGAACATCGGGAGCTGTAATAATTGGATTTAACGTAAGACCTAGCACATCGGTTACAAATCTTGCAGACAGAGAAGATATTGAAATAAGAACGTATAGAGTAATCTATGACATAATTGATGATGTGGAAAATGCTATGAAGGGTATGCTCGATCCAGAATTTAAAGAGGAAATTCTCGGAAAAGTTGAGATCAGAAACACATTTAAAGTTCCTGGCGTCGGCATAATCGGAGGAGCCTATGTAACCGAAGGTAAGGTAGTCAGAAATGCAGAGGTCAGACTTGTTAGAGACGGAATTGTTATACATGAAGGAAAGATTTCATCCCTCAAGAGGTTTAAGGACGATGCAAAAGAAGTGGCTCAAGGCTACGAATGTGGTATAGGAATTGAAGACTATAACGACATCAAGGAAGGCGACCTGATTGAGTGTTTCCACATTGTTGAAACAGAAAGGAAATAAACTATGATATTCTATTTTTCAGCCACAGGCAATTCAAAAGCTGTAGCAGAGAAGTTGATGGATGCTTTTGGCGGATTTACGTACAAAATAGACGACGAGCTGAGGCGAAACAACTTTGAACAAGAAGTACCGAAAGACGAGAAAGTTTTTTTTGTATTTCCAATATATTTTTTCAGCATGCCTACGGTTGTTGAAGAATTTATATCAAAGGTAAATTTCAAGTTTGCTAATTCAGATGAGCGCCCCGAACTTTGCGTGATAACTACATCAGGCGGAAGTCCAGGTGGCGCCGATCATCTGATTTCAAGGATGTTCAAGGGCAAAAATGTCGACTACAAAGGAATGTATAATGTCAAATCCGTTGAAAACTATATTTTGCTCTACAAGGTTCCACTTCCTGAAGCACAGACACTAAAACTGAGGGAAGCAGATAAGCAGGTCGACGAAATAATCCAAAACATTAAATTTAATTACAGGGTTCCATATAAATCAGGTCCTTTCATGGGCATTGTTTCGGCTATGACAAACAAAATATATAAGGCTACAAACAAGACTGAGAAATTTACCGTGGATACTGACAAATGTATCAAATGCGGTCTGTGTCAATTTCACTGCCCTATAAGCGCGATTAAAATGGAAGGCGGGCGACCTGTCTGGGTAAAGGACAGATGCGTTCACTGTCTGGCATGTATTCACAGGTGTCCTGCAAAGGCCATAGAATACGGAAATAAGACAAAGTCAAACGGTCGATATGTAAACCCTATACTCAAGTAGTTTACAGACTATAAGTAGTTCAAAACGCTATGATAGGAGGAAAATATGGGAAAAGGATATAGACAAGGACGACTCGGTGAAGAAATTAGGAAAATTATAAGTCAGATGCTAATTTCTGAAATCAAGGATCCCAGATTATCACCAATGATATCTGTCACAGATGTTAAGGTAACAAGCGATGGAAGCTATGCAACCTGTTTTGTATCTTTTTTCACCAATGCTGAAGGAGAAGAAAAGGAGAGGCAGGAAGACGAAGTGCTTGCTGGGCTTGAAAGCGCGAAAGGTCTTATGAAGAAAAAAATAGGGCATGAGATAAGGTTAAGGCACGTGCCTGAACTGGTTTTTAAGATGGATAGATCTTTGGACTATGGGCGCCATATGGATGAGATACTTTCCGGTTTAAATATTAAGCACGATGATAATGAAGAAGAAAAATAATACATTTGATGAATTTGCAGCGGCGCTGATTGAGGGTGAAGATTTTGCAATCTTTCCGCATGTTGATCCTGATGGGGATGCACTTGGCTCATCTGTAGCAATAGCCCTTGCACTTTCATCGCTTGGAAAAAAAGTAAAAATTTTAATAGACGAAGCCGAAAATGGCGGTTTCGATATCAAGGAAGAGCTGTTATTTATAGACGGGGAAAAACGATTTTTCACTGTCGACAGCTCTTTTGTTGCAGAAAAGACCTATGGAATCATGATGGACTGTGGTGAGTTATCAAGAATATCAGGAAGATCAAACCGTGATGAAGTATTTCAGAAATGCAACAAAACATTCTGCCTTGATCATCATGCAAGTTCCACTCCGTTGGCTGACTTCAACGTGATTATCCCAGAAACCGCAGCGACGTGCCAGCTAGTATGGCAGTTATTTAAATCAATGCAAAAATACGGTCTCAAGATTGACAAGAAAATGGCGGAGGCTGTTTACGTCGGCATTTTAACAGACACAGGTGGATTTAGATATTCCAATACTTCTGCCAAGACGCATATCATAGCCTCTGAGATTTTTAGTCTCGGAGCAGATCACTATGCGATTTCTAAGAAAGTCTTTGAATCCAATCCGCTTAGAAGTATGAAACTAAAATTCGCAGCAATGGGAGTTGCGGACTTCTCGTGCGGAAACAGGATTGCCATTACGTATGTAGACTCAAATATGCTCAAATCTGCGGGAGCGACTCTCAAGGATTCGGACGGGATTGTTGAAGAAATCAGGAACATAGACAGCGTGGAAGTTGCATGCCTTTGCAAGGAACAATACGATGGAAGTGTCAAGGTTTCAATGCGTTCAAAATCAGCTATTGACGTCGCGAAGATTGGAATGAAATTCTCCGGTGGCGGGCACAAAAGAGCTGCAGGCTGTACAATTCACAAGCCGATCGCTGAAGCAGTCAAATTGATGAAATCCGAATTAAAGTCAGCTGTAGAAGCCGAATACTCTGGAATTATAAACATTAACAAAGCACAGAATATGACATCGCACGATGTCGTTGCAATTATCAGGAAAAAACTTGGTATCAAGAGAGTTGGACACACAGGAACACTTGACCCAATGGCGACAGGCGTTCTGCCCGTAGCTATAGGAAGCGCGACTAGATTCATCGAGTACCTTGACAAAGATGTAAAGACATACGTCGCAGGTGTAAAGTTAGGCATGATGACAGATACACTCGATATATGGGGAGAAGTTGATCCTTTCTGCCGCAACAGCTACAAAATAGATATAGATGCAGAATTGATTTCAAAAGCTATTCAGAAATTCAAAGGTGTTATTGAGCAAGAACCACCCATCTATTCGGCTATTAAGGTAGATGGGAAAAAACTCTATGAGTATGCCAGAAAAGAACAAGAAGTTGAAATTCCCAAAAGGCAAATCGAGATTTTTGATATTGAATATATAGATAAGGAAAATGAGAAATATTTAAATGAGCTGACTGGAATTAATACTGAACTGAATGGCATTGATGATGATTCGACTAGTATGATATCAGGGGCGAAGAACATTAAACCTGATGATGAGAGCGATTTTTATATTAGAGTAAAATGCTCACGAGGAACATATATAAGGAGTCTCATACGCGATTTAGGGCGTGAATTAGGCACGGATGCTGTCATGTCATATCTTGTGAGAACAAAGTCTGGAGGATTCTCCATCAGTGATGCATGCAATATTGATGAAATCAAAGAAATTGATTCAAATGGAATCAAGAACTTAATCGTTCCCATAGATTCAAAGATTAATAATGTGGGTAGAACACTACTTGGAGATTCTGATTCTATTAAGTTTCAAAATGGAGGCAAGGTTTCTCTTAATAATATTAAAATAGAAGAAGCAGAAACGTCCTCACAAGACGATGAGAGGAATATATACCTGATATACAATTCACTCAATCAAGACTTTTTAGGCACAGGACGAATTGTTGATGGAAAATATTTAAAAGCTGAGAAAGTATTACCGAGGTAAGGAGTTTAATGAAATATTTTGAAAAACTAGAAGACATAAAAAACATTGAAAATTCAGTCGTTGCACTGGGAAATTTCGACGGGGTGCATCTAGGCCATCAGGCACTTATAAAGAAAACGGTTGAACTAGCAAAAGAGAAGGGGTTAAAGTCGGCAGTATTTACATTCTCTAATCACCCAAAGAACACTCTACCTATGGCAAAATCCGTTAAAAATATTATATATAACGAGGAAAAGAAAGCTATTATAGAGTCATTAGGCATAGATTATCTGTATAATCTGCCATTTACGCAGGAAATCATGACGATGAGCCCAGTCGCATTTGTGGAAAAACTACTCGTTGATAAGTTATCAATAAAAGTTGGAGTCTGTGGATTTAATTTTCATTTTGGATATCGAGGCGAAGGAAATCCTGATATCCTCAGAGAAATCGGAAATGAAAAGGGCTTTGAAGTATTTGAAATGGAACCCGTTAAGATTGAAGGCAATGTTGTTAGCTCTTCACTGATAAGAACACTCATTGCTTCAGGCAGAGTAGATAGATGCAAAACCTACTTAGGCCGAAATTATGAAATCGGTGGAGAGGTTGTTGTCGGAAACCGACTAGGAAGAAAACTGGGATTTCCAACATCTAATCTTGTGATAGATGATTGTATGGTTACGCCACCAAATGGTGTTTATGTAACAATTTGCGATTATGATGGTAAGAAGTATCCTAGTGTTACCAACGTTGGGCGAAAGCCTACTGTAGGGGAATTTTCCAAGAATGTTGAAACTCATATTTTCAACTTTGACAAAGAACTCTACGGGAAAAAAATTATCGTAGAATTTCTAGAAAAAACCAGAGATGAGGTTAAATTTGACAGTCTTGAGGATCTTTCAGAACAAATCCTGAGAGACTGCAAAGAAGCATATGAGTATCATCAGAGAAACGGTCTGATATAAAATAAAAATTACTTGCAATCCATTATATATGTATGATATTATTAGATGTCAAACAAAATTATACTTTCACTTAGTTATAGGACACTCCGACCTTTACTCGGTGAATGCCAATCAAAATTTAGGAGGAAATACATGATTACTAAAGAAAAGAAAGCGCAGATTATCAAGGATTATGCACTTAAAGAGGGAGACACAGGTTCTCCTGAGGTTCAGATTGCAATCCTTACTGCAAGAATCAACGAACTAAATGAACACCTTAAGGTTCATAAGAAGGATCACCATTCAAGAAGAGGACTACTTAAGATGGTAGGACAGAGAAGAAACCTTCTCGGATACCTCAAAAAGATGGATGTTGAAAGATACAGAACTCTTATCGGACGTCTAGGTCTAAGAAAGTAGTAATTATATGAATGAATTAGGACGAGAAATTTGTCTCGTCCTTCTTTATATTTATGTACATAATACATTTCGAAAATTTATCATAAATTATATTACTTGAACTATATAATTCGAATGTTTTGTTGCATAATTAAAAGCCATTTAAGAGAGAAGCATAAACAGGAAGGAGTTGTTTATACATGGCAAGAATAGAAGATTATAGGTCATTTAAGACCGCAGTTGGCGGAAGGCTAATGGAGCTTGAAATTGGCAAGGTTGCAAGACAGGCGAACGGTCAGTGCTGGGTGAAGTATGGGGACTCGGTTGTAAGCGTTACAGCGACAGCCTCAAAGGAACCAAGACCAGACATTGATTTTTTCCCGCTAAGCTGTGATTACGAAGAGAAAATGTATTCAGCCGGCAAGATTCCGGGTGGATTTTTAAAGAGAGAGGGCAGGCCGAGCGAGCATGCTATTTTGAGCTCAAGGCTTATGGACAGACCGCTCAGACCACTTTTCCCAAAGGGATATAGAAACGACGTAGTTGTGGTTGCGACTGTAATGTCAGTGGACCCAGATTGCCCTACAGAAATTATGGCGATGATAGGTTCTTCCGTAGCACTTGCAACATCAGATATTCCATGGGATGGCCCTACGGCGTCTGTACAGGTTGGACTTGTCGACGATAGATTTGTGATAAATCCGACACTTGCGCAGAGAGAAGTTTCTAAGATGAACCTAACCGTTTCTGGCACAAAAGAAGCAATCATGATGGTTGAGGCCGGCGCGGATGAGGTTTCCGAAAAAACAATGCTCGATGCGATTATGTTTGCCCA
>JAQYRL010000071.1 GCA_028725765.1 Clostridiales bacterium | reverse complement strand
CATGATTTCCTCATCTTCTATGACTTTAAGGATATCTATCAAATATTTTGCGTTAAATCCTATTTCAATATCTCCACCTGTTTTTTCTATCATAACTTCCTCAACTACACTTCCTTCCTGTGATTTAGAGGAAATTTTCATATTTTGATCTTCTATATTGAGTTTTATTAGATTATTCTGACCTTCAATTGTAAATATCGAAGCTCTTTCAATAGCTTCATTTAAATTTTTTCTATTTACTTTTACATGTATACTACTCTCTGAAGGAACCATCTCATTGTATTGAAGAAATTCGCCATCTATAATTCTGAGATTAACTTCATTATTTCCTACTAGAGCAGCAAGGCTTTTTCCATTTTTCTTAATCTTAATAATATCGGTCTCATCTTGAGAATCACTTATTATTTTTGATAATTCTCCCATTATTCTCGCAGATATTACAAATTTTTGTTGATTATCAATATTAGTAATAGCTTTGTTTATTGCCATTCTATATCCGTCAATAGCAACCATTTTAAGGTAATCATTATTCATTTCTAACAGAATACCACTTATAATACCTCTTGTTTCATCTGGATGAGCGGCAAATTGTGTTCTTTTAATAAGATCTTTAAATGTTTCCTTATGAAAACTAATAGCATCATCAAATGACTCTCTATATATACTAGGAAATTCATCTGGAGAAATACAATTAATTTCAAAATCTGTGTTAAGGCATTTGATCTCCATTTTTTGGCTATCTTCAACAACAAAATTGATATCTGCCGAAGGTAATTTTCTTATTATATCTGTAAAAATCTTAGCATTTACAACTATTTTACCATTCTCAATAGAATCAACCTTAATTTTTCTTATTACAGAAATATCAAGATCAGATGCCGTTAGAGTTAAAGTTCCATCTTCTACATCAATAAGAATTCCTTTAAGAATTGGCATAGTTGTTCTTGTAGATATTGCCTTAGAAATAATGTTTAATGATTTTGAAAGTTTATTTTGACTGCATGAGAATTTCATTCCAAACTCCTTTATTTTATATTCTTTTATTTTTAGTTGTAGTAGTAGGTTATGTTGATAATATGGATAACTATCACTAATCCCTTGATTTTAACATTTTTTATCCACAAAACATAAGGATAAGTTTTAACATTGAATATTAATAATTTGAAAATATTTTGTAAAATTGGTTAAAAATTATTATTTTGTGCTATTCTTTTGATTTTTCAATCAGTAAATCAACTATTTCTTTAAGAGAATCATCAGTTTTTAATTTTTTTTGAATTTTTTCATGAGCATGTATTACTGTTGAGTAATGTCTACCGCCGAAGCATCGTCCTATTTTAGGAAGTGAATAATCAGTAATTTCTCTCGAAATATACATTGCTATCTGTCTTGGATAGGCGATTCTATTTGTTCTCTTTGCTCCATCCATTTCATCAAGTCCAATATCAAAATGATTACAAACGATTTGCTTAATTTTTTCAGGTGTAGGAAGAACAGATTTTGAAGTAACAATATCTTTTAAGATATCATTCGCAAATTCAACATCTATATCTCTGTTAAGTAAAACTGAAAAACTAATAATTCTGTTAAACGCTCCTTCAAGATTTCTTATATTATCTGTGATACTTTCTGCAACAAGCTTAATTACGTCATAAACATCATCTGTAATTTCAATACCTTTACTTTCAGCTTTTTTCATAAGTATGGCTATTCTTGTTTCATAATCTGCAGGTTGTATATCGGCCATCATTTTCCATGCAAACCTGGATCTTAATCTTTCATCAAGTCTTGTAAGTCTCTGTGGAGGTCTATCGCTGGATATTATTATCTGTTTCTCATACTTGTATAACTCATTAAAAGTATGGAAAAATTCTTCTTGTGTTGTGTCTTTGTTTTCTAAAAATTGAATATCATCTATTAACAAAACATCGGCTTTTCTATATTTTCTTTTAAAATCATTCATTTTATTTTGTTTAATAGCATGAGTACATTCATTTGTAAATGTTTCAGATGTCACATATATTACATTTAATTCTGGCCTTGTGTCTTGTATATAAAGCCCAATAGCATTGATTAAATGTGTTTTTCCAAGTCCTGATTTACCATAAATATATAGTGGGTTATAGGCTTGAGATGGGTTTTCGGCAACTGCATGAGCAGCAGCGCAAGCAACCTTATTACATGAGCCCTCAACAAAATTATCGAAAGTATATGATGGTATAAAATATTCATCATATACTTTTGAATCATGTTCTATTTTTGACACACCAAGATTCCCAACATCAGTATTAACCTTCAAATGTTGATTTTTGTTATTACTATATTCACTTTTGTGTTTTGTGATAACCTTGTAAGCCGTTCCCGTTTGCTTTTGTATGATTGATTCAAGTCTAGTTTTGTACCTATTTACAATATCTAAATCAATATTATCTGGAACCTCAAGATAAAATATAAAAATATCATCATCTATACAATTTAAGGTTACAGGTTTTATAAAAGTTTCATAGCTAGGGGATGGAATCAATTCTTTAAGATTATCTTTAACACTAATCCATAGGGTGTTTGGTTCAGATATCATTGTTAACATTCGCTTTCTATAAATCTTATATATCATTTTACAAAAAATATGGATAAATTGCAATATTGAGAGGTTGTCCACATAAATTATATAAAAATAGAGTTATCCACATCAAAAGCATAATTAAAAACATTTAAAATACGGGATAAAAAATACTTATTAACACTATCCATATAAGGTTATAAACATAGCGTGGATAAATTCTTTATTAAATTTTATTTAAAAAAGTTAATATTTTTATAAAAAATATAGAATTTTCTACAAAATTTTTCAAATTAAATTCTACCACAAACACCTTTTTTAGATTAAATTCTACTTTCAACCATTTACTAGAATTTACTTTGCTTATTAACGAGGTACAAGATGTTACGATCAGAATTTAAAAAAATTTGACTTAAGAGATGTATACGAGTATAATATTAGGGCGCATATTGTAATTTAGATTGCGTATATCATATATTTAGAAATTTGGAGGATGAAAATGAAGAGAACTTATCAGCCTAAAAAGAGGCAAAGACTTAAGGAACACGGCTTTAGAAAAAGAATGAAGACTAAGAATGGTAGGAATGTTCTTAAAAGAAGAAGAACTAGAGGAAGAAAGAAGCTTACAGCATAAGATAATGTTAAAGAAAACAATTTTGCGAAATAAAAAGGATTTTTCTAGGATTTACAGCAAGGGTACATCCATAGGTGATAGGTATATTGTTTTGTTCTTTAAGAAAAACAATCTAGACTATTGTAGAAAAGCTTTTTTAGCAAGCAAAAAAGTTGGAAACAGTGTAAATAGAAATAGAGCGCGGAGACTTATGAAGGAAAGTGTAAGACTTCTTGGATTTGATTTACCAAAGGGCTATGATTATATCTTTATAGCAAGGAATACCATAAATGGCAAATCATATAGTGAAGTTAGCCGTTCTATAAAATCAGCGCTTAAGAGGAGTGGCACGTTAAATGAAAAAAAATAATTTTTTAAGATTAACTGGCATGCCTATTATTCTCATAATAAGGATATATCAGATTTTTATATCACCTCTTACACCTGCAACTTGCAGATTTTATCCAACTTGTTCAACTTATTTTATACAAGCTTTAGAAAAGTATGGGCTTATCAAAGGGACATATCTAGGTATAAGGAGAATTTTAAGATGTCATCCTTGGAACCCTGGAGGATATGATCCTTTGAAATAACGGAGGAAGTTTATTCAATGGCGAAAATTTTTGGAATTATGTCAGCTCCGCTTGGACTTGTCATAAGCCAGTTATACAATATTGTTGGTAACTATGGTATTACTCTTATCATAATTACAGTTGTCATTAAAGTTCTGCTTTATCCTTTGTATAAGAAGCAAATAATGTCCATGGCAAACATGGGAGATTTGCAGCCGCTTATGAAGGATATTCAGAATAAATATGCTAATGACCCCGTTTTAATGAGAGAAAAAACGGCAGAACTCTATCAAGAACATGGTGTAAATCCTATGGGCGGCTGTTTACCTATGGCAATCCAGATGATTGTTATAATGGGGCTTTTCGGTCTTTTAAGAAACCCGCTTATGTTTATTAAATCTGACAAAATGATTTTTGCAATACATGAAAGTTTCTTATGGATTAAGGATTTGAGCCAGCCAGATTTATGGGTTCTTCCAATAATGGCAGGAGTTGCGACATTCTTTGCTTTCTTTATACAAAACAAAGTTGGAACACCTGGAACTCAGATGGCAGGTGGTGGAATGCAGAAAACCATGATGTTTGTATTTCCACTAATGATAGTATGGCTTGCAAGATCATATCCGGCAGGTCTAGCAATTTACTGGTTTATGAGCCAGTTTATTCAAATATTTTATAATATTAGATTCGCTAAATTGAAAAAAGATATGCGAAACAAGAAAAAGTTTAAGAAGAAGAAATAGAAAATAAATTTATAATATTTTAAGATAGGAATTAAAATGGAATTTGTTGAAAAATGGGGAACAGATGTTGATACAGCTGTAGATTTGGCCCTTGACGAACTCAAAACTACTAGAGATAAGGTTGATATTGAAATCTTAGAAGAGCCATCTAGAGGTTTTTTTGGAATCGGATCTAAACTTGCGTTAGTTAGAGTAAAAATGAAGCAAGAACCAAAAAAATCAGAATCTAAAAAGGCTGTACAGAAAAAATCAGAGAAAAATAATAGAAAATCCAGTATCAAGGATATAGATAAAACCGAGGATAAATCGCATTTTACAAATGAGATACTCCAGGATGATAATAAGATTAATGACGGTGTAGACAATACCAAAAAAGAAGAAAAATCTCAGATAAATAAAGATACATCTTCTTTAGATACGATTCTTGCTGATAAAGTTCCTTATCCTGAGGAAAATATTGCAGTGCCTTTTCTTAAGGATGTAACCGAAAAGATGGGAATAGAATTAGAATTTACTCCATATAAAGCTAATGACTATCTCTTTATTGATATATCAGGCAAGGACACTGGTACTATTATCGGCAAAAGAGGGCAAACGCTTGATTCAATACAGTACCTCACAAACCTTGTGTTAAATAAAAACAAAGAAGAGTATCAAAGAGTAATACTAGATGCTGAAAATTATAGAACAAAAAGAGAGAAAACTTTGGAACAGCTTGCACACAGACTTGCCGGAAAAGTTATAAGGACTGGAAGAACTCAAAAGTTAGAGCCTATGAATCCGTATGAGAGAAAAATCATTCATACTGCTCTTCAAGATGATTCTAGAGTGACGACAAGAAGTGAAGGCAAGGACCCATACCGAAGGGTTATAGTGGAGCTTAAATAACAATTAACCCGCAGATTTTGCGGGTTTTTTAATAAGAAGAAATATGAATAATTTATATGATGATAGTGATACGATTGCTGCAATTTCAACTCCTATAGGTGAAGGAGGCATCGGTATCGTTAGAATTTCCGGAGACCAATCACTTGATTTGTTATCAAAGATTTTTGAACCTGCAAATAAAGATATTAAAAAAAATAACAAAGATCAGCTCTTGATACCTAGTAGGATTTTGACGTATGGAAAAATTTACGACAAAAAACGAAATCTGATAGATGAAGTCCTTGTATCATATATGAAGTCTCCTACTACTTATACAGGAGAAGAAACCGTTGAAATAAACTGCCATGGAGGTATTATCCCGCTCAGAAATATTTTAAATACGGTCGTTAGTCTTGGTGCACGTCCTGCAGAAAGAGGAGAATTTACAAAAAGAGCTTTCTTAAATGGGAAATTGGATCTTACCCAAGCTGAAGCCGTAATGGATTTAATCTCCGCAAAGACGGATACATCGTTTAACGTTGCAATGACCCAACTGCAGGGCCGTCTTTCAGAACACATACGTTTGATACGCAGCTATTTTATTGATTTGTTAGTTCAGATCACCGTCAATATCGACTACCCTGATGAAGATATTGAAGAGTTGACATATTCAAATATTCTTGAATCTCTGCACAAAATAGATTCCTCTCTAAAGGAATTATCTGCATCATCTGAAAGGGGTAGAATACTTCGAGAAGGTTTAAGGATTGCAATTGTCGGGAAACCCAATGTAGGAAAATCATCTATTTTGAATGCGCTTTTGTATGAGGATAGAGCTATTGTAACGGATGTTCCTGGCACTACAAGAGATATAATTGAAGAGACTATAGATGTTAGGGGAATTCCTGTTGTAATCACTGATACTGCAGGCATACGAGACACTGATGATTTGGTTGAAAAAATTGGAGTTGAAAAGTCAAAGCTTTCAATTGAAAGCTCAGATTTGATATTTTTTGTCTTAGATGCGGCACGCATTATAGATGAAGAAGATGAGAGAATCTTTTCTCATATCCGTGATAAGAATCATATTATTCTGATTAATAAAAATGATGTAGATAATAAAGCCATTTCTTCAAATGAAGTTAAAGAACACTTCGGCGAGGATGCCACTGAGATATCAGCTATTAGGGATGGTAGTATTCAGGAAATAGAGACATTAATAGAAGAGTTTGTGAACAGTAAGTCATCAGGGTTCGCAGCTTCACAAAACTTTATGATTACTAATGCAAGGCATAAAAAACTTATTGACGATAGTATTTTAGCTGTTTCAGATGCAATTACATCAACAGAAGCATTTGAGCCTCTTGAAATTTTAGAAATTGATGTTAATCATGCCTATGAACTTTTGGGCGAAATTATTGGAGAAACAACGGCAGGTGATATTATCGACAAAGTATTTGAAAGGTTTTGCCTAGGCAAGTGATTGCTGACTATAGAAGATAATGGATTGCTGTTTTAAACAGTTTTGAGGGTTAGATGAATGAAAGAAACAGATTTTGTTTTAGATGATAAAGTTAATATTTCTAATGAAAACCTTATTGGGAAAGAAAAAAATCTCATGGGAAATTTTGATGTCATTGTTGTAGGCGCAGGTCATGCGGGTTGTGAGGCTGCTTTGGCATCAGCACGTATGGGTTTAAAAACTTGCCTTTTCTCGATGAACTTGGAAGCAATTGCAATGATGCCATGCAATCCTTCAATTGGAGGAACCGGAAAGGGGCATTTGGTTAGAGAAATTGATGCTCTTGGTGGTGAAATGGGGATTAATATAGATAAATCCTTTATTCAAAGTAGGATGCTCAACACTTCTAAAGGACCAGCAGTGCATTCGTTACGGGCACAGGCGGATAAGGCACTCTATCATACAGAAATGAAGAAAACTCTTGAAAAGCAGGAGAATCTTTTTCTTAAGCAGGCTGAAATAGTTGAACTTATTGTAACAGATGGTACGGTTAGGGGTGTAGTAACGCAATCTAATTGTGTGTACGAGGGTAAGGCAATTATTTTGTGTACGGGAACATTTCTGCGTGGCAAAATTTTTATAGGAAATTCATCTTATTTTAGCGGACCGAATGGTTTGTCTCCTTCGATGCTGCTTGCTGACAACTTGAAAAAACTTGGAATTTCAATGCGTAGATTTAAAACGGGTACACCAGCCAGATGTCTTTCTTCATCTCTCAATTTTGAAAATATGTCTGAACAGAAGGGCGATGAAGAAATAGTTCCATTTTCTTTTTTGAACGATTCTTTGGAAAAAGATCAGATTTCCTGTTGGCTTACATACACGAATGAAAAAACACATGACATTATCAGGCGTAACTTTCACAGGTCAGCATTATTTGGAGGAGAAATCGAAGGGATTGGCGCCCGTTATTGTCCATCAATAGAGGATAAGGTTAATCGTTTTTCAGATAAGCCAAGGCACCAAACTTTTATTGAGCCGGAGGGTCTTGATACTGAAGAGATGTACATCCAGGGAATGTCCAGCAGTCTTCCTGAAGATGTGCAGTATGATTTTTACAAAACAATTCCTGGACTTGAGAATTTGATTATTACCAGGCCGGCATACGCTATTGAATACGATTGTATAGATCCGATAGAACTGAAACCGTCTTTGGAACATATGAATATAAAAGGACTATTTTGTGCTGGACAGTTTAACGGAAGTTCAGGTTATGAGGAAGCTGCGGCACAGGGACTTCTAGCAGGAATTAATGCCTCTCTCCTTGTGAAAGGGAAAAATCCTCTCGTTCTGAAAAGAAACGAGGCTTATATTGGAGTTCTAATCGACGATCTCGTGACAAAAGGTACTAATGAGCCTTACAGAATTATGACCAGCAGAGCGGAATATAGGCTCGTTTTAAGGCAAGACAACGCTGATACACGTTTGACAGAGCTAGGATATGAGGTAGGACTTGTTAGTAAGGAGCGTTATGAAAAATATTTGCAGAAAAAGCATAATGTTGAGCTGGAAATAAAAAGGCTTAAAAATACCAGTGTTAAAGCAGAAGTCGCAAACAAAATAATGGAAAAAACTGGGAATACCCCTGTTTCGGGTTCTATCTTGCTTTCGGATATTTTGAAAAGACCAAAAATCACTTATGAGTTGATAGCTTCTATAATTGAAGAAGAGAATTTTGAATGGCCAAAACTTACTAGACATGAAAAAATGGAAGTTGAGGTTAGTATCAAATATGCTGGATATATTAATAAGCAACTTGCGCAAGTAGAACGCTTTAAGAAGCTTGAAAATAAAAGGTTAGACATTGATATCGATTATAGCAAAATAGAGGGTCTTCGAATAGAAGCAGCGCAGAAACTAGATGCTATTAAGCCTATTTCGCTTGGCCAAGCATCTAGAATTTCCGGTGTATCTCCCGCAGATATTAACGTTTTACTGATATGGTTAAGTAAGAAGAGGAGAATGAAAAATGAAAGATAGTTCTTCTGATAATATAAGTAAAGTTATTAATGTTTCAAGGGAATTAGGAATCAATATTAATATTGATCAGGCTAAGAAACTTATTTCCTACATGTCATATATACTTGATTGTAATCAATATATTAATCTGACGGCAATTACTAATGAGGATGAATTTATCACAAAGCATCTTATTGACTCTATGGTAATTTCTAGATTAGAGGAGTATATTGATGCCAACACAGTTATTGATATAGGAACGGGTGCAGGTTTTCCCGGGATTCCGCTCGCTGTATTAAGTAATGATAAACAGTTTCTTCTTGTAGATTCTTTGTTAAAAAGGATTAAGATCGTTAATGATGGAATCAATCTTTTGGAGTTAAAAAATGTAGCCGCAGTGCATGCGAGGGGTGAAGCTCTAGAGAAGAAAAGAATATTTAAAAATGGAGCAGACTTAGTAATTGCAAGAGCTGTAGCGAACATGGACAAGCTTGTAAAATACACTTTGCCGAATGTGAAAAAAGGCGGATTTTTAATTGCACTGAAAGGCCCGAACATAGATAGTGAACTTCAGGAGTCGCAAGAAATTATAAAAAAACTTGGAGGAAGGATTATACGTGTGCAAGATTTGTCTTTTGGAGAATTAAGGCACAATGCCGTTGTTTGTAAAAAGATAAATTAAAGGATAAGGGATTAACAAGTATTAACAAGAAAACTCAAAAAGTTTCACGTGAAACATTTAAAGGCGTTGAGATCATTGTAATAGGCATTTTTGTGGCAATTTTATGTGTTTTATAGTATAATTAGAGGAAGAATTTGTTTTAGGAGGAGAGTGTTTTGGGCAAAGCAATAGCAATTTTTAATCAAAAGGGCGGAGTAGGTAAAACAACAACTAATATAAATTTAGGAGCCTGCTTGGCAATGAAAAATAAGAGAGTTTTGATGCTGGACATAGATCCTCAAGGAAACAGCACAAGTGGTGTTGGAATTTCAAAAAGAGATCTTGATTATACGGTTTATGAACTGCTTATAGATAATAATTTCAAAACAAAGAATGCAATTAGAGGCACTTCGATTAAAGGATTAGACATTATTCCTGCAAGTGTTGACTTGGCTGGTGCTGAAATAGAACTCGTTGCTCTTGAGGGAAGAGAACAGCGTTTAAAGAATGCAATTGAACAGGTTCGTGATGAATATGATTACATTTTTATTGATTGTCCTCCTTCTCTTGGCCTGCTTACAATTAACTCTCTCACAGCAGTTGAAAGTGTTTTAGTGCCTATACAGTGTGAATTCTATGCTCTTGAAGGTGTAAGTCAGCTTGTGAACACAATAGAATTGATAAAAAGGAATTTAAATAAAAATCTTGAGATTGAAGGTGTAATTCTCAGCATGTTTGATGGGAGAACTAACCTGTCAGCTCAGGTTGTTCAAGAAGTGAAAAAGTATTTTGGATCAAAGGTATATTCTACTGTTATTCCAAGGAATATTAGATTAGCAGAAGCTCCAAGCTATGGGATGGCAATCACAGAATACGATCCAAAATCAAAGGGTGCAGAGGCATACATGGATTTTGCAAATGAATTCTTAGAGTGGGAGGCAGAGCGTAATGAAAAGTAAAAAGAGTGGCCTTGGTAAAGGGCTCGACGCTCTTTTTGATAATAGAGCCCCTATTGTTGAATCTAAGCAGAATGAAAACTTGGATATATCTACAGATAAGCATGAAGATACTGCATCAAAAGTAATGTATATAGATATAAATCAGATTAAGCCAAATGAAAACCAACCTCGTAAACATTTCAATGAAGAAAAAATTAATGAGTTGTCATCTTCAATTATTGAACATGGGATAATTCAACCTTTGGTTTTGAGAAAAATCGACGAAAAAAGGTACGAAATAGTTGCCGGAGAGCGACGCTGGAGAGCTGCAAGGGCTGCTGGACTTGAAAAAGTACCTTCAATAATAAGAGACTTTACAGACGAAGAGAATATGATAATTGCTATCATAGAAAATATGCAGAGAGAAGATCTTAATTCCATCGAAGAAGCTGAAGGTCTGAGGCAGATGATAGAAACATACGGATTTACACAAGAAGAGGTGAGCAGAAGTGTTAGCAAGAGTAGACCATATATCACAAATGCTTTAAGGCTTTTAAAGCTGCCCGAGAATATACAAGAAAAACTTGCAAAGGGCCAAATATCGCCCGGCCATGGTAGAGCTCTTTTAGCTGCAAAAGATAAGGACTATCAAGAAAGACTATGTGATAGAATTATAAATGAGGGATTATCTGTAAGGAAGACGGAGGAACTCGCAAATAATTTTAAGTCAAAGAAAGTTACAAAAAGAAAAAGAGAAAAAGATGTCAACATACTGCAGGTTGAAAGAGATCTAAAAGAAATATATGGTACAAAGATCTCTATTATTAATAAAGGACAAAAAGGTGTGTTGAAGATTGAATATTATGGGGAAGACGAACTCAATAGGATAATTGACCTACTAAAGCTAGCAAAATAGACTGAATGTTTTAACTTTGTTTCACGTGAAACAGTAAACCGGAGGCAATAATAGCAATGGATGATTCGAGTAAAAAAAGTAGTTTGAATAGAACTGAATTTGACGAAACTAATAGTGTAAATAATAAAACAAATGCTAAATGTTTGGATTCACCATTTCCGACTTGTATTGTTGGAAGTAATGGTAAGATCAGCTCTGCAAATCAATTTATTGATAAGGTGTTCCTTTATGATTCCCTTGAAGAGATGGATTTTTTTGCCTTAACAGGTATTAAACTAGAAACTCTGGAAGCAATTTACAAGGAAAACCTTTACATTACAATAGAAAGAAACAAATGTATATTCAGACTGCTCGTAGCAAGTACGGAAACTGGAGCATATCTTGTTACATTTGAAGATGTGACAGCCCTTGAAGAACTCCGCTTAAAGTACATCGAGAATAGAAATTGCATGGGTAAAATTAGCATTGATAACTATGAAGAACTCCAAAACAGAGTCTCAGTTGAGCAAAGAAATAAAGCAATCAATACAATCATCAGCCTAATAACAGAGTGGTCTCAAGACATGAAGGCATCTCTAAATAGGATAAAAGAAGATGAGTTTTTACTTTTTTTCCCATTTTACAAATTGGAACAAGCCGTTGAAAATAAATTTGAAATACTTGATAAGGTTCGAAATGTTGATACGGGTGCAGATTTTCCATTGAGTTTAAGCATTGGTGTAGGAATAAGTGAAGACGATATGCAAGAGACAGAAACTCTTGCCAATAGTGCGATTGACCTTGCACTAGGAAGAGGTGGAGATCAAGCTGTTATTAAGACAGACGAAAAGACTACTTACTATGGAGGAAAAACTCAGGCAAGGGAAAGATCAAACAAGGGAAAATCGAGGATAATAGCTCATGCACTCAAGGTTCTTATTTCTCAGAGCGATCAAATTTTTATTATGGGGCATAGAAATGCTGATATGGATGCATTTGGCTCTTCGCTAGGAGTATTTAGAATTTGTAAACTTGAAAATCAGGACAAGGATATTACTATTGTTGTTTCAACAGTAAACAAGTCGCTTAAGGACATTTACGAAAGTGCAGAGGATATGGAGACATATAAATTTGCAAACGGAGAAAAAGCACTTGAACAAATTGGAGAAAACGCATTAGTTATAGTCGTTGATACACATAGATCCAGTTATGTAGATTGTCCAGAACTTCTTGAAAAAGCAAAGAATATCGTTGTTATTGATCACCACAGAAGAGCTGAAGATTTTATTAAAAATCCTACTTTACATTATTTGGAGTCATACGCATCATCGACGGCTGAACTTGTTACGGAGATTTTGCAATATTCTGGCGAAAAGAAGCTCCTGGTTAAACTTGAAGCGGAAGCCCTTTTAGCAGGTATGACAATAGACACAAATAGATTTGCTGTTAAAACTGGCGTAAGAACTTTTGAGGCAGCCGCATACCTAAGACGTTCTGGAGCAGATACAACTGAAGTTAAGAGATTCTTCCAAACTGATCTTGAATCATTTAAAATCAAATCAAAGTGTATAAATGATGCAGTGTTTTATGATGAAGGTATAGCGATGTCAATATGCAAGGGAGAGAACGAAGATGTTCAGGTAATCAACTCAACCGTGGCGGATGAACTGTTAACCATTAAAGGCGTTAAGGCCTCTTTTGTTGCAGGAAGAAATCAACAAGGAACGACGGTAATTAGTGCACGATCACTTGGAGATATGAATGTACAGATTATTATGGAGAAACTTGGCGGAGGTGGTCATTTAACGACAGCTGGTGCGCAGTCAGAAGATTTATCTCCCGAGGAAATTATGGAAAAAGTAAAAGAGTTAGTGCTCGACATCTAATGAAAGATAAATAAAAATACGGAGGTAAGACATGATAGTAATACTAAAAAAAGATGTAAAGGGAACTGGTAAAGCCGGTGATGTTATAAAAGTAAGCCCTGGATATGCTAGAAACATGCTCATTCCAAGAGGTTTTGCTGTAGAAGCAACAGAAGGAAATATAAGAAACCTTGAAAAACAAAAACAAATTCAAAAGGAAAATGAGGCTATAGAGAAAGCAAAAGCAGAAGACGTTGCGTTAAAACTTTCAAAGGGAAATATTGTAATAAAGACTAAAGCTGGAGAAGGCGGGAGATTATTCGGTTCGATAACGAACAAAGACATTGCCGAAGCTATAGAAGAACAACTTGACATCAAAATTGACAGACGAAAAATTGTTTTAGAAAATCCTATCAAGGAACTGGGTATAGTTAATGTTGAGGCTAAACTGTACCCTGAAGTAACTGGAAAATTTGTAGTTGAAGTTAAAGAGGAAGCATAATGGCAGGTAAAATACCACCACAAGACTTAAACGCAGAGAGAACAGCTCTTGGAGCTATTCTTTTGCGAGGAGAAGAGACCTTTACGGATGTCTCAGACTACGTGAAGGAAGAAGATTTCTACGATCCTCATAATCGCGAAATTTTTGCAGCTATAGTTGACTTGGCAAAGAGCAATTCACCAATTGACCAAATTACTGTATCAGAACAGTTAAGCAAAAGAGGCACCCTGAAAAACGTTGGAGGTAGAGCGTATGTCGGAAGCCTTTCGTCCGATGTGCCATCTGTTTCCAACGCATCAGAATATGCAAAAATAATTCACAACAAAGCAGTTTTACGCACCTTGATTAAAATCGCAGGCGATATTGAGACTCAAAGTTATGATGCGAATCTTCCTTCAGAAACGATACTCGAAAATGCAGAAAGCGCAATTTTTGAGATTGCACAAGCCCGCCAAAAACGCGACTACACAATGATAAGCGAAGTTTTGATTGCCAATATGACTAGAATAGATGAGGCATGCAAGAATGACGGAAATGTGGGGCTTGAAACTGGCTATATAGACCTTGATAAACGCATAGGAGGATTCCAAAAAGGTACACTCAATATTATTGCGGCAAGACCTGGTATGGGTAAAACTGCGCTCGCACTAAATGTTGCAAAAAACGTAGCGAAAAGAGGACAATCTGTCTTGATATTCTCATTAGAGATGGCAAAGGAAGAACTTGGATCAAGATTGCACTCTATGGAGGCTAGAGTTAGTTCTACCAAACTTAGAACCGGCGATTTGATGATAGAAGACTGGGAACAACTGAACCAGGCCGTTGATGACTTATATGAAAGCAAACTTGCAATTGACGAAACAGCTGCAATTTCAATTTTGGAAATGAAGAATAAGTGTAGGAGATTCAAAGCTAAGAACGGTTTAGACCTTGTAATAGTTGACTACCTTCAACTCATGGAAGCTGAAGGCGAAAACCGTCAGCAGGAGGTTAGTAAACTGTCGAGAAACCTTAAACTCATGTCAAAAGAAATGGACTGCCCATTTTTGGTGCTATCTCAACTTTCCAGAGGACCGGAAGGTAGAACAGATAAGAGACCGCTTCTGTCAGATCTCAGAGAATCTGGCTCAATAGAGCAAGATGCTGACATTGTTATGTTTTTATATAATGATGAATACTATTACGGAGATGAATCAAAAGAAAAAGGCATAACAGAGCTTCATATTGCAAAACATAGGGCAGGTCCTACGGGCACAATCAAACTAGGGTGGAGATCGGAATATACAGAGTTTGTGAACCTTACAAGTGAAGAAGCGCTTAGAGGAATGCAATGAAATATGTAATTGAAGAAACTAACGATTTCTTTCTCAATGACACTGCTATTGAGAATTTATTTATAAGTGAATATATTGTAAGTGCTCCAGGAGATTATGTTAAAGTATATCTTTTTGGTGCTATGTGTAGCCAAAACAATATTACTCTTGAGACAAAGGTAATGGCTTCTACACTAGGAATCTCCGAAGACAAAGTTCTAAAAGCTTGGGAATACTGGGAGACAATGGGAGCAATCAAACGACTTTACATTGGAGATGATGGAGAGCTTGATTTTTCCGTGCAGTTTCTCAAACTGAAGAATCGTTTTTATTCGATAGGTCTTGAAGACAAATCAAGCAATGAAGATGGAAACGAGGATAATTACAACAAAACAGATGAGTCTGTAAATGTTTTCGGAAATGAAGAAGTTAAGACACTTATCAAAAATATAGAAAAAATAATAGGCACTAATATGACCACTTATGGCTTTGAGGCTATAATTAGACTTATAAATGAAAAACATGCCGCAATAGATTTGATTGACTATGCTGCGCAGTATTCAAATAGTCGCCAAAAGGGAGATATGCGATATATCGTAAGAGTGGTAGAAAATTGGCTTGAAAAAGGTATAAGGGATAAGGAGGCTGCTGTTAACTTAGTCAGAGAACACGATGAGAGATATTTTGTGTATTCAGTGATTATGAAAAATCTTTTTGGATATGATAGACCACCAAATCAGGGAGAAAAAGAGATGATGAACAGGTGGCTTGATGATGAGGGGTATTCTCTGGAACGCATTCTCAGTGCATGCAAGAAAACAACAGGCATCCGAGAACCTAATTTTAATTATGTGAACAAGGTTTTAGAAGGCATGCGCGATGATGAGAAGGAGAGGCAGGATACTATTAATCAAGGTGCTGAGGTAACACCTAATGTTCTGGAGCAATATCTAAGCTTTATAAGAGGTGACGCTCAAGAACAGGCAAAGAAGCGAACAGCGGAGATTTTTAGAAAATATCCTGATATAAAAAACGTTGAAAGACGACTTCAAGAGGCCTATAGGGAAAGAATAATTAAAGGTACTAAGGGTGGAGCCGCAACGCGTGCCGAGTATGATAAGATGATAGAGGACCTAAAAATTCAAAAGCAGGAATTGCTTGATAAAGTAGGCCTTGCAAGTAATTATTTGGAGCCTTCATATAAGTGCGAGGTATGCTCGGATACTTGTGTTACAAACGATGGAGTATGCAAGTGTAGACCACTCCGAATTTCAGAAGCAAGGGACTGGATCAAAGAAGTTAATGCGAAAAAATTCTAGAAAAAGGGGTATCAGTGATGCAAAAGAGGGTTAGATACAATTGGTTGAGAATTATCGTAATTTCAATTATCGTAGTATCATTGATTTATGGGATTTTTATTGTAAAAAACATGTCAAAGTTACTTTCTGAAAACTCAGAATTAAAAAAACAAAATACGGAACTTACAAAACAGAAAAAAGATTTGGAAAATGAATTGAATAACGTAAATAAACCAGAATATATTGAGGAGCAAGCTAAATTGCAACTTAAACTCATAAAGCCTGGCGAAACCTTATTTATACTTGGGGAAGAGAATGCGTTGCCTGGCTTTGATGAAAATCAAAATAAAGATAAAGACAATTAAGAAATGAAAGATACAAAATATAGAGATGTGAATGACGATAAAAAGCCTAAGATTAAGGAAGCGATTGTAGTTGAAGGTCGGGATGATACACTTGCAGTTAGCAAGGCAGTGAATGCGATTACGATAGAAACTCATGGATTCGGCTTAAGTAGCAAGATGTGGGAAATTCTTGATAAGGCTTATCGAGAAAGGGGCCTGATAATTTTAACGGATCCTGATCATGGCGGAAGATCTATAAGAAGAAAAATAATAAATAGGTTTCCTGGAAGCAAACAAGCATTCATATCCAGGGAAAAGGCAAGTAAAAAGGGGGATGTGGGCATAGAGAACGCAGCCCCTGATGATATTTTGGAAGCATTAAAGAAAGCCAGAGCTAGTCTCATGGAATCAAGTGGAGAAACAACAAAAGAGCAATATGATATGACGCTCCTCGTTAAGTGGGGTTTGGTTGGAGAATCCAGTTCTCGTAAACGTAGAGAAATGTTTTGTGACAGTCTTGGCATAGGGTATAGTAACGCAAAGGGATTGCTGAAAAAACTCAATCAGTATGAGATTAATCAGGAAGAAATCGAGTGTGCACTGAGCAGTATTGACTGCAATTAAATTTAGAGGAAAAATGAAACCATATACAAGGAAAGCAATCAGGGAAATAAGCGAAAGGCATGGATTTCGGCGCGCTGACAGTTTGGGACAAAATTTTTTGATAGATAGGAATATAATTGAGAAAATAATTGATGCAGCGGAACTGACAAAGGAGACCCTTGTTATCGAGATTGGGCCTGGGATGGGTGCGTTGACACAAATAGCCGCTGAGACGGCAGGCAAGGTGATTGCTGTTGAAATTGATCGTCATTTAATTCCAGTGCTCGATGAGGTCGTTGGACATTTAGACAATGTTGAAATTATTAACGAAGATATTCTAAAAACGGATATAAATGAATTAATTGAGTTAGAGAAGAAAAATTTTGCTGATTCAGGCCGCAATATAGAAAAGGTTGTAATTTTGGGGAATTTGCCGTATTATATTACAACGCCGATAATTATGGGGATTCTTGAGAGAGAAATCAAGATGGATACAATGGTTATTATGATGCAAAAGGAAGTTGCGGAAAGGATTGTTGCAACGCCAGGCGGTAAGACATACGGAGCATTATCAATAGCCTGTCAATTTTTTTGTGAGACAGATTATGTTACTACAGTTCCAAGGACTGTTTTTCAACCGCAGCCTAAGGTTGACTCGGCAGTTTTAAAGTTAAATCGAAGAGAAAGACTTCCTTGGGAAATTGGCGCAGGTGGACGTGAACTTTTTTTCGATGTTGTTAGAGCGGGATTTAACCGAAGAAGGAAGACGCTTTTGAATGCTCTTACGGCGCTTAACATAGACAAGGCGGAGTTGAAAAGGATCTTGGAAAGTGTTGGTGTGGAACCTAGCCGGAGAGCAGAAACATTGTCAATTCAAGAGTTTGCAAATATTGCAAATGCAATAGGAAGACAGAGGGAACTTTAATGGACAAAGAGAACAAAGAAAATATTGAAGTTAAAAGCATTAAAGATATTAAAAACATATTTGATAGATATAGGCATGGCTTTTTAGGTTTTTGCGTTGTACACGCGTTTCTTTTGAACTTATTTATGGAGACTCTTGCTAGAAAGGGTGTTTCATGGGCTGGCGGATTTTTGTTTCTGGTCAATTCTCCAATAGTGTTTTTTTATAATGCACTTATTATATTTGCTACACTTTCATTTGCTTCTCTTTTTAGAAGACGTACGTTTGCAATAACAATAATTTCAGCTTGTTGGCTTGCAATAGGAATTGCGAATGGAATAATACTGACTCAGAGAATGACACCGTTTACGGTAAAGGATTTGAGTGCTATTACGGAGGGCGCAACGCTTATTACCAACTATCTTTCTAAATTGCAGATTGCAATAATTGCCATTGGCCTTGTATTGCTTGTAGTTGGAGTGGTTTTCCTTTTTATTAAAGGACCCAAAAAGAAAGACAAAATAAATTATAGACGTAATGTTGCCGGATTTATTCTCGTTTGCATGCTAACTGGTGCAGCTACTATGAGTGTGATTGATAAGGGAATAGTTAATACATTCTTTGGCAACCTTGCCTATGCGTACAGAGACTATGGCATACCATATTGCTTTATCAGCACGTGGGTTAATACAGGAATTAAAAAGCCAGACAATTACTCTAAAGAAGAAGTCGACAAAATACTTGCTTCGGCGGGGCTTTCCGAAAGGGATTCAAAATATTTTGTACAAGGGGATGAGTCAGGTAGTAAGAAATATCCGAATATAATATATTTGCAGCTTGAATCTTTTGTAGATCCTCAACTTTTCACAAATATACAATGCGATAAGGATCCGATGCCTTACTATAGACAGTTGATGAAAGAATACTCCTCTGGGCTTCTTGAGGTTCCAGCCTGTGGTGCGGGTACAGCAAATACAGAATTTGAAACACTGACGGGTGTAAGCGCAAGATTCTTCGGTCCGGGGGAATATCCATATAAATCTGTGTTGACTGATCATACAATGGAAAGTACAGCATTCGATCTGAAAATGTTAGGGTTTGGGACACATGCTATCCACAACCACAGAGCAGTTTTTTATAACAGGCACGAGGTGTTTAAAAATCTTGGATTTGATACGTTCACTTCGGTTGAGTATATGAGTGATGTCGACAAAACCCCGAAAAACTGGGCAAAGGATAATGTGCTTACTGGTGCAATAATGGACTCACTAAAGAGCACGGAAGGGCGAGACTACGTGCATACTATCTCAGTACAAGGTCACGGAAAATATCCTCCAGAGCAATTGATACAGAATCCAAACATCAATATCACTGCAGCACCAAACGAAGAACTAAAGTGGAAATACGAATACTATGTAAATCAGATATACGAAATGGACAAGTTCGTTCGTGACTTAACGTCTGAACTTGAAAAGTTCAATGAACCAACAGTGGTGGTTATGTTTGGTGATCACATACCAGCACTTGACATAACTGAGGAGACTTATGCTCTTAAAGATCTTTATAAAACACAATATGTAATATGGTCTAACTTTAAGATGGAAAAAATTGATCAAAAATTAAAGGCATACGAACTCTCAAGTGTTTTGTTTGAAAGGCTTGGAATACACACTGGTAACATAATACAATATGGACAAAACGTAGACAGGAATAATCCTGAATATCTTAAAGGATTGGAAACTCTGGCATATGATGTACTATATGGCAAGAAGTACATGTACGGCGAAAAATCAATTTTACATCCAGCAGATATGAAAATGGGAGTAAAACCTATTAAAATAAAGAATATTGTGCAAGCTGGAGATAAGTATTA
>JAQYRL010000070.1 GCA_028725765.1 Clostridiales bacterium | reverse complement strand
CGATGTACGCACTTATAATATATATATTTCGCTATATACGGACATATTTTTCACTAGACATGTTACAAATGTATCGCTACTATAGAAAAAAATTGTTATTCTTTTAGAAAAATTTTCGCATTTACTATTGACATTAAGGATGACTAAAATTTTGTTTAAAAATATTTTACAAGAGCGGGTATGCCGTGTTATAATGCGAGTCAGAGATAGTATTTGCGCACAAAACTATACTCTGACCCATTTTAAAAACGAACAATATCCAAGATATTTTGAGGTTATTCAAAGTGAAGATTATGCAGAGTAGAAATTCTTTGGAAATCTCAAGAGAGGGAACGACGTTGATTCATGCACCAAGTTTAACTGAGCATTAACTGGATACAGTATTCAGTTCGAGGACGACTTGAGAGCGAACTCGCATAATGCATCGGAGCGAGGTGAACGGCGATCGTAGAACCTTTGGGACGCGGATATTTTGTAGTGTTATATTTAAGAAAAACAAAGCCAGGTCAGAACATATTTTTGTGTCAGGCCGGCTTTTTTGTTGTGTGCGCATAGGAGGAGAACGTATGGAAATTGAAATGCTTCAGGGCAAAATTCACAGGGCAACTGTCACTCAGGCAGAGCTTGACTATGTGGGCAGCATAACCATGGACACTAAACTCATGGAAGCTGCAGGGATTCGCGAGTACCAAAAGGTTCAAATTGCAGACATCGATAATGGGGAACGTTTTGAGACGTACACAATCGCAGGAGAGACCGGCAGCGGTAAAATTTGTTTAAATGGTGCAGCGGCAAGGTGTGTATCGGTTGGCGACAAAATAATCATTATGGCTTACTGTGCATGTGACAGCGAGGAAGCGAAGACACATAAGCCGAAGGTGGTTTTTGTTGATGATGAGAATAGCCCAGTTAGGGTAACAAACTATGAAAAACATGGCAGATTGGAGGATATGTAAAATGAGTGGTTGCAAAGGAATAATAGTTGCTAAAACAATAGATGAAGTCAGAACTAAGGTTGCTAAATGGCAGGCTGAGGGGATAAGCGTTGGATTAGTACCGACTATGGGATTTCTACATGAGGGGCACGGCAGCCTGATAAGAAAGGCAGTTGAGCAAAACGACGAGGTAATTGTTTCGGATTTTGTGAATCCAACACAGTTCGGACCAAATGAAGACCTTGAGAGCTATCCTAGGGATTTCGAGGCAGACAAAAACTTCTGTGAAAAACTCGGAGCATCACTAATTTTTAATCCTGGACCTGATGAAATGTATGACAGACCTAGAGCATACGTAAACATTGAGGAACTTTCTGATGGGCTGTGTGGAGCTAGGAGGCCAGTGCACTTTAGAGGTGTTTGTACAGTTGTTTCGAAGCTTTTTAATATTACAAAGGCTAACCGCGCGTATTTTGGCGAGAAAGATGCCCAACAACTTGCGATAATTCGAAAAATGGTAAAGGATTTAAACTTTGACATTGAAATTGTAGGTTGCCCGATTGTGAGGGAGGAAGACGGTCTAGCAATGTCATCGAGGAACACATACCTCTCAGCGGAGGAGAGAAAGGCTGCTCTATGCCTGTCTAGAGCAATAAAATCCGGCAAAGAGAATATCAAGGAAGGTATGAGCACAAAACAGCTTACTTCGCTCATGGCTGAGGTTATTGAGGCGGAACCACTTGCGAAGATAGATTATATCGAAGCTGTAGATGGAGAAATGCTTCAGCCTATTGAAAAAGTTCAGGGCAGAGTGCTTGTTGCAATGGCAGTGTATATCGGCAAAACGCGATTGATCGATAATTTCTCTTGGGAGGGCAAGTAAAATGAAGCAAATTGCACGTATTTCTGGAATATTCACAAAATATAACTGGATGCTTATTATGGGGCTTTCACTTATAGCATTTTTAGTCCCTGGACCATTTCTATGGATTGTAAATTACACAGCGATATTCTTAGGATTTGCTATGTTTGGTATGGGGACAACAATAAAAACATCAGACTTTAAAGAGATTATCAAAAGGCCTAAGGAGGTTATCATTGGTTGCATTGCGCAGTTTACGATTATGCCTGTGGTTGCATGGCTTTTAGCAGTAGCGTTTAAATTGTCTGCTGACCTGGCGCTTGGCGTAATTCTAGTAGGATGTTGCCCGGGAGGAACGGCAAGCAATGTTATCACGCACATTGCAAAGGGTGATGTTGCACTGTCTGTTTCAATGACGATAACATCGACCCTAATTGCACCGATTCTGACGCCGCTCTGGGTATACCTTCTCGCGGATAAATGGGTCGATGTTTCACTTCTTGCTATGTTTAAGACTGTTGTAACTATAATTTTGATTCCTGTAATTTTGGGAGTTATGACAAATCATCTAATGGATAAGGCCAAGGAAAACGGCGTAGGCCGTAAGTTCGAAGGAGGAGCAGCGATTTTGCCGCTCATCTCGTCAGTCGCCATAATCGTCCTCATCGCGGGTATTGTGGCAGCAAACGCCGGCAAAATCATGGCCAGCGGCCTTCTGACCTTGGTGGTCGTGGCCATCCACAACCTTTGTGGGCTGCTCCTCGGTCTTCTTATAGCGCGGGCTATTGGGATAAGCTATAAGAAGACGACCGCAATCGCAATCGAAGTCGGAATGCAGAACAGCGGACTTGCGATTTCTCTTGCGGCTATGAACTTTGCAGCGAACCCACTTGCTACATTGCCTGGAGCAATTTTCAGCGTGTGGCACAATCTTTCGGGTTCAGTGTTTGCAGGCATAAGGCGTAACAAACAAGAGGAAACAGAAAAAGAAAGCAATTTAAGCTACGCAGAGTAGCCAGCCGCAAAGCTATAGGACAAAAAGAGTTGGTAATTATAAATTTACGGGTACTTTTAGCAAAGTTGAAAATCCTACCGTAAATTCAAGTCGCTTTTACAATGAATTTACGGGTACTTTTGGCAAAGTTGAAAATCCTACCGTAAATTTCCCAAGAGTTTACGGGTACTTTTGGCAAAGGTTAAAATTATACCGTAAATTCAAGCCGTTTTCACAATGAATTTACGGGTACTTTAGCTAGAATCAAAAAATCTACCGTAAAGAGCACCAAAATTTACGGGCATTTTAGCCAATTTCGAAAATTCTACCGTAAATAGTGCTGAAATTTACGGGCTAAATGTTAAAATTTGAGAAATTGCCCGTAAACATTAAAGTATACTGGCCCCATAAGTGTGGACTCTCTTATAAACTGATTTTTACCAACTCTTTTTGTCCACCCTTTATCTTTTTTAAAATAATTTAAAATCGCCATGAAGACTGAAACTTCAATCTCCATGGCGATTTTTACTAACTCTTTTTGTTCTATAGGCCAAATTTCTCTTATTTATTCTTTCTCTGGCAATCCTTAGGAGTTACGCAAACACCCTTTGCAGTTGCAACAACTACAGGCTCTTCTAGGAAGTCAGCAGCTGAATCGCTGATGTCAGGACGAGTCTTGATAACTTTTCTAGCTTCGAAAACCATCTTTCTTGAAGAATTTCCGATTTCAGTGATTTCGCCATAAGCTTCGATATAGTCGCCGGCATAAACAGGAGCCTTGAACTCAACGTCGCTGTAAGCGCAGAAAAGTCCTTCATCTCCGTCACATTTGATGAGAAGCTCTGTAGCTACGTCACCAAATAGGTGTACCATGTGAGCTCCGTCAACCAAATTTCCGCCGTAATGAGCATCTTTAGCAGACATTCTTAGTCTAAGTGTTGAAGTAATTTTTTCAGCCATTTTATTTCTCCTTTTTCAATCAAATAATAACTATATATATTATAGCACCCAACGTAAACTTGTAAAGGTATTTGACAAATTTTGCACAAAACAGCTGCTCCGGAGTGGCTATTTTGTTGAACCGAAAGTGGTTCTCCGGTTAAACATAAACGAAAAAACCCTATATTATTGGTGTATTTCTCATAAATTTAGTAATATTGCGTGCAACTTGCATTTGCATTAAAGGGCAACGGATAGTAAAATATATATGAACCGAAATCTGTTCGCAGTGTATTTATAGGGAAGAGGATAAATGAATAAATTAGGCAAAGAAAAACCTTATGGAACGGGAAGAGTGATTGAGCCAGAGCATGTTTTACCAACATCAGCTTGGAGGCTAGATAATAGAAGAGAAATAGACAGCAATGAGATCCGTATAGATATAAAGACAATTCATATTGAGGGGACAAGTTTTAAGCAAATCTGTCTTGAGAGCAACAATAATGAGAAAAAGATAAAGCAGCGTATCATAGATATTGTTATTAGAAGAGGGAAACTTCATAACCCGGTGACTGATACGGGTGGTCTTTTTGAAGGTGTTGTGTCGGAAATTGGAGAGGATTTCGAGAATGTTAAGGGCTTTAAGGTTGGCGATGAAGTTGTTTGCAATGCGAGTCTGGCCAGTATTCCGATGTATATTGATAGCATAACTTCGATTGACAGGGCGTTTGGACAGGTTGAAGCGACAGGCTATGCTGTAATTGGAGAAGAGGTACCGCTAATACCAAAGCCTAAGGGCATGCCTACCAATCTTCTGTTGTTTACTTTTAATGAGTCTGGAACGTTATATAGGATTAGTAATACTGCGGTTGGAAAGAGAAAAATCCTCATAGTAGGTAATAATCTTTTGTCGAATATTTTGTTCGGGTATGCAGCTCGAAAGGTTGCGAGACCTGATGCAGAGATTGTATGCCTTCTCGACAAAAAAACAGATATGGTCCTTAAGGGTGAATCGGTTAATCGTCTAATTAAAGACGTTTTCAGCGAGATTCATTATGTTGATATTTTGAAGCCTTTGGAGTGTTTGCAAGGGCTTGGTGCGGATGGCCTCTTTGATGTCAGCGTGAACTGTGCGGATATACCAGGTGCAGAAACAATCAATATTTTGGCAACAAAGAGTGGCGGGACCGTTGTTTTTGCTAACCTTATAAATAATTACAACATAGCGCTCTATATCACGGAATCGATATCTAGGCAGCTTGATATTCGCTGTGCTGATGGCTACCTCGAGGCATATGATAACTTTGATATCCAACTTGTGAAGGAACTGATGCCTTATGTTTCGGATGCAGTTGTCACAGACCTTAATGTGGAAGATGATTTGTCATATCCTATCGGCAGAGAAGAACGGCTGCAAATGGTTGGCGGTCAAAGACAGAGCATTACTGAAGGATTTATCTATGAAAGTAGAGCAATGGCAGGTGTGCTTGACGAAATACTGACAGTTTCGAATTATGATTGCAATGTGCTTGTTACAGGTGATACTGGAGTTGGCAAGGAAAAAGTTGCGACTATGATACACAAAAATAGTTCAAGAAAGATGCAACCTTTTGTTAAGGTGAATTGTGCTTCTATTGCTCCAACCCTTATAGAATCAGAACTTTTTGGATACGAAAGAGGTGCTTTTACGGGCGCGGGAGAAAGAGGGAAGAAGGGATTCTTTGAACTGGCTGATAACGGTATTTTGTTCCTGGATGAAATTGGTGAGCTCGCAATTGATGTTCAAGCTAAACTTTTGAGGGTAATCCAGGATGGCGAATTTTTTAGAGTCGGTGGGCATTCCCCAGTTAAATGCAATGTCAGAATCATTTCAGCAACCAATCGTGAACTTGAAGAAATGATTGATGAAGGATCGTTTAGGAGGGATTTATACTATCGATTAAATGTTGTGAGAATTCGAGTGCCTAGTCTTTCGGAAAGAACAAGTGACATTCCTGCGCTTGTGCGGTTTATGCTGGACAAGTATGGTAGAAAGTTTGATATTAAGAGAACTATAGATGATGACGCAATAGAATATCTAAAGCAGTCTCCGTGGCCTGGGAATATTAGAGAATTGGAAAATGTTGTTCAACGACTTATGATCGGGTCTAAGAGTGAAAGAATTGATTTGCTTGATATAATGCGCGAGCTGCACTCTGACATATTTGATTCTTCGCCTCTTTCATCAGTTAGCAACAAAATAGTTGACTCATCTCACGCTGGTGGTGATCAGGAACAGGTCATGGATCTTGAAAAAATGGTAAATAACTTCGAAAAGAACATACTTAAATATGCTTGCGATCAATTCGGATCGACAAGGAAGGCGGCTAAAGCAGTTGGTATTTCACAGACGCAGCTTGTAAGGAAGAAAAAGAAGTATGGGATTTGATCAAGGTATTAGCGTACAGTATGTACATAGGAAATTATATAAAACCAGCATGGGAAAGACAAGAAATCAACTGCTTAATGAGATTGGATATGGCGAGGGAATATTCATATGACGCAGAAAACAAAACCGTTAGTTGACTATATTATTTTAATTTTATATGCAATTTGCATGTATATTTTGTGGAAACTTTGTGAGCTCGGAGGGATGCGTTATTGGATGAAAATAATGTTACCCTTTGCGGTGCTTTTGATTATTTTGTTAATTATCAGATTAGTATTAAGATACAGAGGATACAGGGCGAGTTATTTTAAATTTCGATTGGTCTTATTTGCAGTAATAAGTTTAACCTTTGGAGGTATGATAATACATGCAGCCATTCCTTATAATGGAGCTTTATCTTGGAAAGTTGACGATTTTTTTAATCACAAAAAGATTGAATTCAAGCATGATAATATTTACAAAAATGGCATTAATGGAGTTCTTAATGACATAGACCGAAAGCTTTCTTTGCCGGATAAACTTTATGTGTCAGATGATTTTTATGTTAGCTTTAAAGAAAATGGAACAATTACAAATGTTGAGGCTTTGATATATGGGAAAGATGATAAGGGCAAACTGAAGGGCTACTTGCTTTCTTATGATTATAAAGAAGGGGATAAAATAAATGTGTGGCTTAACGAAGGTGAAGGCCTTAGCGTTAACTCTGATAAGTTATTAGAACCTTTTATTAGGATTTTGCAAAAATCGCATCACCATTATAAAGAGCAAGTCAATGATTGGAGCCTGAACGGTCATAATCAAACATACGCTTTTTTGTATTCAGGGAAAACACAAATTGATTCAGCAAAAGGGATCTATATATTGGATCTTGAAAAAATACATGATTCTGAATCTGCGGATTATGGTTTATCAGATCAAAGAGGAATTGTTGGGTATGAAGCTTCACTTTTTGTGCCGAACGACAAAGACATATCTTCTATTCAATATCTAATAGATACCGAGTATGTGTCACAAGAAAGACTTAAAAATCAACATGATATCGAAGCAAGTAAGAGGACTAAGAAATCAGAAGGATGGATTGAAGATGATACCAATGGAACTATGTATACCTTTGCTTTAAATGATAAAAAAATAGGTTATAGGCTTGTAGTTATAAATGCGGCGGCTGGCTCAAGATTTTATTCGTTAGAGAAATCAATAAATGGTGGACAAAATTGGGAAGTGCTTAATGAAAATCCTTTTGCTGATCAAGGCGGTGTGGCAGAAGGAATTGTATTCCTTTCAAATGATTTTGGCTTTATCGGGATTCAAGGAGCATCTGGAGAGCATTCACAAATCTATATCACAAAAGATGCAGGGATTAGTTTTAGACAGGTTGAAGTACCGATGGAACAGGTAACTACTATACCAAAAGCTGCAAAAGAAAAGGGACTAACACTAGATGATTATCAATATATTTCCATGCCAAAAGTTAAGGGTAATAAATTATTTATTACAGTGACAGCGGGAGAAGGCGAATCTGATGGGATAGATTTTTATTCTGAAGATAATGGGGAAAGTTGGAATGTTTACTAGGACGCTTTCTATGATATCGCGTATGCGAAATGAAAATGAATCGCTATGTTTGACGCTGAGTCTAATTCGGTTCGAATCGGTGCCAAAATGAGCAAATACTTTAAAAAACATATGGGAATAATAATTTGTTTTTTGAATGCTCCTTTAAGATAGAAACTCTTGAGGGGGCATTTATTTTGCTGTAATTAAATTGTACTAGATTCTATTTTTCTATAAATTACAATGCGTTCTTATAAACATGGCACAAAGTTTGCTTATATACATCTTGTCATTTTGAAATGAGAATAAGTATTGATAGTTAAATTTTATAGTAAAGGAAGGTAAGCAATATGGAAAAAACTATTGAAAACAGAACAGTTAAATACAGACCAGGAGATCCGCTAGGAACACATAGGGTTTTAAGCCCGAAGGGAGTTCTTCCACAGCCGGCGGAGATTATTGACAATAATATGAAAATTTATGACAACGAAGTCCTTATCAACGTTCATACTTTGAATATTGATTCTGCAAGTTTCACAGAGATTGAGCGAAGGGCAGATCATGATGTCGAAAAAATAAAAGAGATCATCATGTCCATTGTTGAAAAAACTGGGAAACACAAAAATCCGTGGACGGGATCTGGTGGCATGCTGATAGGAACAGTTGCTGAAATTGGCCCGAATTACAAAGGTGAACTTGAGGTTGGCGACAAAATAGCTACACTAGTTTCATTGAGTTTGACTCCTCTCAAAATAGAAAAAATTCTAGACGTAAGACCCGATATCGATCAGGTGGATATAAAAGGGCAGGCTATTTTGTTCGAAAGCGGTATTTTCTCAATTCTTCCAGATGACCTTCCACAGAACCTTGCACTTTCTGTGCTTGACGTTGCAGGTGCACCTGCACAGACTGCTAAGATTTGCCATCCGGGAGATACTGTTGTAATTCTTGGAGGTGGCGGAAAATCAGGGATGCTCTGCAGCTACATGGCTAAGAAGGAAGCTGGCGTAAACGGAAAAGTTATTTGCATTGACGGATTTGAGCCTTCAATTGAGAGAGCAAAAAGCGTTGAAGTTGCTGACCATTACATTGTCGGCAATGCAACTGATGCGGTGGGGCTACATCAGAAGGTAGCAGAAATTACAAACGGTAGGATGGCCGATGTTGTTATCAACGTTGTAAACATTCCGAACACTGAGATGGCATCCATTATGCTTTGCAAAGACGGTGGCATGGTTTATTTCTTCTCTATGGCTAGTGATTTTACAAAGGCTGCTCTTGGAGCTGAAGGTGTAGGCAAGGATATCAATATGCTTGTCGGAAACGGATACACTAAAGGACATGCGAATGTGGCATTACAGGTTCTTAGGGAGAGCAAAAAAATCAGAGAACTGTTTAACCAATTGTACGCATAGTAATGATCGTTGAAAAACTAAGATAATTTAAAATAATAATACTATTTAGAATATTACCTACAACCCTTGTAACTGTATTTATTGTTGCAGGGGTTTTTCTATAAGCTGGTTTTCAAGTGCCATTATTTTGTCGCCGAAGAAATACTACAATAAAATGCACTGCAGATTCGACAACTTTAAAATGTATTTAAGTTTATACAAAGACATATGAAAATATACTCGAGCTTTAAATCGCTTATTTGTCTAGAATCTGTTTGCATATTTCGCGAATAGTGCATTTTGTTATGCAACACTACAAATTTATAATATCGTTAAGATAAAAAACAAAAAATAGGACGTTGTTTTATCAAGTCAACAAATTAAAGTGAAAACGCAACAACACTTTTTTTAGTGAAACTATATTGTTTTTATTCGTTTTTTGATGTATAATGGGATAAATCGTTTTTCGATTATAAAGAAATTAATTATATGTCAGGAGTTTTCTAAATGGGTAAATACGTTATCAAACGTGTAGCGCAAGCTGTGATTGTACTACTTTTGGTTGCAGCTTTAACATTTGTTTTGATGAACTTAGTTCCCGGCGGTCCATTCCTAGGAGAGAAAGCAAAGTCTCCAGAGGTTATAGCCGCTCTTAATGCTAAGTATGGTCTAGACAAGCCGCTACATATTCAATTCAAGAATTATATTGTAAAGTTTGTTCAGGGAGACTTTGGAGTTTCTCTTAAGATGCAGAAGAATAGACCTGTGAGTGAAATAATCGCTGAGCTATTTCCAACTTCTGCAAAGCTTGGTCTCATTTCACTTCTTTTTGCAATAATTGTCGGCATACCGATGGGCTGTCTTGCTGCCTATTATAGGGGTGGTAAGATTGACAGCATACTAAGGGTTATAATGACTTTGGGCATTTCGGTGCCGGGATTCGTTATTGCTACCCTCATGCTTATACTTTTCGGTGTAAACTTAAGATGGTTACCAACGATTGGGCTTAATGATGCTGCTAGCTATATTATGCCATGTTTTACTATGGCATTTTACCCTATGTGCTATCTTGGAAGGCTAGCAAGATCAAGTATGCTTGATGCAATTAACCAGGATTACATCAGAACTGCAAGAGCAAAGGGAGTGAAATCGAGCAAAGTAATATTTAAGCATGCTCTTAGAAATGCTTTTATTCCGATATTAACATACCTTGGACCACTAACCGCGTTTATATTGACAGGTAGCTTTGTCGTTGAAAGCGTATTCAGTATCCCTGGAATTGGAAGATATTTCATTCAGAGTATATTAAACAGGGACTATCCTATAATAATGGCAACCACTATTTTCTTGGCTGCACTAGTTATAATAATGAATTTGATCGTCGATCTTCTCTACAGATTTGTAGACCCTAGGATTGATATCACCAAGGGAGGTGGAGAAGCGTGATTAAAGAACAAGATAAATTTTTAAGTCCAAAGTTGTTTACCTTACAACCGGATTTAAATAAGTTGCCAGACAAGGAAATTGTATTCGAACCAAATGATTTCAAACCGGCATCAGATGATAAGAAGGAGAACTTCATCGAAAAAGCTGAAAGTATGTCATACTGGGCTGATGCTTGGAGGAGACTTAAGAACAACAAAGTAGCGATGATATCGCTTGGAATCATAATAGTTATATTTTTGTTCTCGTTTATAGGTCCGCTATTTACAAGCGTTGACTATTCAACTCAAGCAAGACATGCAGATAGTATCAACCTTGCACCGTCATTTGAACACCCTTTTGGTACTGATAAATTCGGTCGAGATTTGTTTGTGCGTGCTATGTACGGCGGACGAGTTTCACTGACAGTCGGAGTTTGTGCGAGCTTGATAGTACTTATTATAGGAACACTTTATGGCTCCATATCAGCATATTTTGGTGGCAAAGTAGATAATATTATGATGAGAATCCTGGATTTGATATATTCTGTTCCGGACGTTCTCGTTGTATTGCTCCTATCTGTAACGATCAAAATACCTCTACAAAACTGGGTCAATACAAGTAACTCGGCGTTTGCAGCTAAAGTTGGCGTTTTGGGAGCACCTCTAATTTCAATTTTCATTGCATTTGGACTTCTGTATTGGGTTTCTATGGCAAGAATAATAAGAGGGCAAATCCTTATGCTTAAGCAGCAGGAGTATGTAACTGCGGCAAGGGCACTAGGAGGTGGAGGAAGGAGAATAATTAAACGACACCTCCTGCCAAACTGTGTCGGGCAAATCATTGTAATGACTGCATTACAAATTCCGTCAGCAATCTTCCTTGAATCGTTTCTGTCCTTCTTAGGAATAGGTGTTTCTGCTCCAATGCCAAGTCTTGGCGCTATGGCAGCAGAGGCCTTGGCGGGGATATATTCTTATCCTGAGAGGCTTATAATACCTTCCATTATATTAAGTTTGATGATTTTGAGTCTGAACTTGTTTGGCGATGGACTTAGAGATGCTTTTGATCCAAGGCTTAGAAAGTAAGGAGGTTTGGGATGGATAAATTATTAGAAGTCAAAGACCTCAAAGTTTCATTCTTTACTCATGCAGGTGAAGTTAAGGCTGTTGGGGGAATAAATTACGAAATAAATCACGGCGAAATAATGGGTATCGTTGGAGAATCAGGCTCAGGTAAGAGTGTAGAAGCCTACACGATTATTGGTCTTCTCCAGAGCCCAGGCAAGGTTGTCGGTGGAGAAATACTATTTGAGGGCGAGAATGTTTTGGAATATTCTAAGGAACAGATGGAAGAGTTCCGTGGCAACAAAGTAAGTATGATATTCCAAAATCCGATGACATGCTTAAATCCAGTATATACTATAGGAAATCAACTATCTGAAGCCCTTCTTTGCCATGAAAAAATGGAAAAAAAGGAAGCTTGGGATAAGTCGATAGAAATGCTTAAACTTGTAGGCATTAATAATCCTGAAAAACGTATGAAGCAGTACCCACACGAGTTATCGGGTGGAATGCGTCAGAGGGTCATGATTGCAATGGGTCTGATCTGTGATCCTATGCTTTTGATCGCTGACGAACCTACGACAGCTCTTGACGTAACAATTCAGGCGCAGATACTAGAACTCATTAAGAAACTTCAAGCAGAAAGAAAGATGTCGGTAATATTTATTACACACAACCTTGGCGTAGTGGCTGAGGTTTGCGACAAGGTATCTGTAATGTATGCTGGTAAAATTGTGGAGCAGGGAAGTGTGGATGATATTTTCTACAATCCTTCACATCCGTATACGCTTGGACTTATGCGTTCAATGCCAAGAGTTGATGCTGAAGAATACGAGAGATTAATACCTATTGAAGGCAACCCGGTTGATATGCTTAATCCTCCGGAAGGCTGTGGCTTTGGAGCTAGGTGTGAATATTGTATGAACATATGCCTTAGAAAAGAACCGCCTACCATAGATTTGGGCAATGGACATAGATCAAGCTGTTGGCTTCTTGCCTCTAAACAGAAAGAGGAGGCATAGAAATATGGATAACAATCAAATGACTAAAGAAAATGGAAGCAATTTAATACAGATTAAGAATCTGAAAAAGCATTTTAAAATAGGAGGAGGGCTTAAAGGCCCTAAGACTGTTTATGCAGTGGACGGAGTAACCTTCGATATAAAGAGAGGCGAAACGTTTGGACTTGTTGGAGAGTCGGGATGTGGCAAGACTACTTTGGGCAGAACTCTTTTGCGACTTTACGAGCCTACGGCAGGTACGGTGACATATGACGGCGAGACAATTTTTGACGATAGTAAGAAAAATAATCCTAAAATGCTGCCATATAGAAGGAAGATGCAGATAATATTTCAAGACCCATCAGCATCTCTAGATCCAAGGATGACAGTAGGCGAAATTATCGGGGAAGCACTTGACATTCACAAACTGCATCAAGGCAAGGAGAGAGCTGAAAGAATTAATCAACTTCTCGATAGAGTAGGTCTTAATAGCGAGCATTCTAACAGATATCCGCATGAATTTTCAGGCGGTCAGCAGCAAAGGATTGGAATCGCAAGAGCTTTGGCTGTTGAACCTGAATTCATTGTCTGCGACGAGCCTATATCAGCGTTGGACGTTTCGATTCAATCTCAAGTTGTTAATATGCTAGAGGATATGCAAGATGATCTTGGATTAACATATCTATTCATAGCCCATGACTTATCTGTTGTAAGGCACATATCGGATAGAATTGGTGTTATGTATTTAGGGAATATGGTTGAACTTGGCAATGGAAGAGAGATGTATGCAGATCCGATTCATCCATATACTAAGACTCTTTTGTCAGCAGTTCCTATTCCAGATCCTAAGGCTAATCGAGAGAAGAAGAGAATTATCCTTGAAGGTGAGATTCCAAGTCCTATGAATCCGCCTAAGGGATGTAAGTTCCACACAAGGTGTCCGTTTGCTACGGATATATGCAAACAGGAAGTACCGGAGTGGAGAGAAATAAAAGAGGGGCACTTTGTTGCCTGTCATAATGTTTAGTTAGCTTTTGAGTAAAATGTACTCATAGTTATAGAGAGAATTCATAAAAAGGAGGAATATTTATGAAGAAGGCATTATTAACCGCTTTGGCGCTGTGCATGATTTTTGTATTTACAGCGTGCGGAAACAGCGGCGGTTCCGGTGCAAAGGGCGATGACGTGATGGACGTTTGTATTGCATCAGAACCTGATTCAATCGATCCTGCACTTAGCACCTCTTTAGATGGAGGCACAATGAACCTTCACACTTTTGAAGGTCTTGTAAAATGGGCACCTGATAAAGGTGGTAAAGCTAAGCTAGTTCCTGGAATGGCAGAAAAATGGGATGTTTCTGATGATAAGTTAGAGTGGACATTCCACCTGAGGAAGGATCTTAAGTGGAGCGACGGTTCTCCTCTTACAGCAAAAGACTTTGTTTACTCATGGAATAGACTGGTAAACCCTAATACTGGTGCAGATTATGAGTACATGCTCGACATGGTAGCAGGTTATGACAGTGAAGATAAGCAACTTGAGATCGAAGCTGTTGACGATCAGACTTTCAAGGTAAAACTAGCTAAACTTACACCATACTTTGAAGAAATCTGTGCATTCCCTGCAACAGCACCTGTTAAGCAGGAAATCGTAGAGGACTCTGAAATTAAGGACTGGACAAGCAAACCTGATACATATGTTTCAAACGGACCTTTCAAGATGACTGAAAGAAAGAGAAACTCTAAGATCGTAATGGAACCTAATGAGAACTATTATGATGCAGATGAAGTAAAGACTCAGAAAATAGTTTTCCACTTGATGGACGATACTAATGCAATGTATGCTGCATTTAAATCTGGCGAATTAGACTTTATAAACCAGGTTCCACCAGATGAGACTAAAGCTCTCCTTAAGGATAAGACTTTGAAGGTTGACCCTCAGATTGGTACTTACTTTGTATGCTTCAACACTCAGAAGGCTCCTTTTGACAACCCTAAGGTTAGAGAAGCATTCTCTTTGGCAATTGATAGAAACTTCATCGTTAACGATGTAACTGCAACTGGAGAAATCGCTGCTGGTGGCTTTGTTCCTGCTGGTATCAATGATGCTGAAGGAGTAGGTGGCGATGAATTCAGAAAAGTAGGCGGAAATTTCTACAAGATCGGCAAGGACGATTATGAAGCAAACTGTGAGAAGGCTAAAAAACTCATGGAAGAAGCTGGATATCCTGAAGGAGAAGGCTTCCCAAGCGTTGATTATCTATACAACACTGACGCAAACCACAAGGCAATTGCAGAAGCACTTCAGAACATGTGGGAAGATAAACTTGGCGTAAAGGTTACTTTGCAGAACCAGGAATGGAACACATTTATCGAAGACAGGAAGAAGGGAAACTATTCAATCGCTAGACACGGATGGGTTGGAGACTACAACGATCCTATGACATTTATAGATATGTTCATGACTGGCGGTGGAAACAACGATGCGAAGTATGAGAATCCTGCATATGATGCTCTTGTAAAAGCAGCTAAGGCTGAACAAGATACTGCTAAGAGAATGCAGCTAATGCACGACGCAGAAAAGATTCTGATTAAAGATGATAGCGTTGTAGCACCTCTATACTTCTATACTAGTAAGCACATGATTCAGGATGGAATCAAGGGATTGTACTATACTCCACTTGGATATTACTTCTTCGGAAATATGTCAGGTATGTAGTAGATACAACAAAATAAAAAAGGTTTTTCTTAATCCATTTAGAAAACATAAAAATAGCAAGCTGTCAGGGATTGCCTGGCGGCTTGCTATTTTTTAAAAGTATTTTGTTGAGGCAACCCTAATTATTTAGAACGTGAACCGATTTGTGTTCAATTGTTATTTTTTAAATTTACTTACAAAAAATTTGCATTTAAAAATAGACAAAAATATTGTAAACTTATATAATGTAACTAAAGTTTGAGAAAAAATAATAAGTTTATTTTAGAGGAGGAAAAAACTATGCAGAAAAAAGGATGCCCTTATGGGACTCATCGTGTTATCTCACCTAAAGGTGTTCTACCACAACCGGCAGATGTAATCGACAACACAATGGAAATCTATGATAATGAAGTTTTGATTGACGTTAAGACTCTTAACATTGACTCTGCTTCTTTCACAGAAATCGAAAGAAGAGCAGGCGGAGATGTTGAAGAGATTAAGAAGATTATGCTCGGCATCGTTGAGAAGGCTGGAAAACACAAGAACCCATGGACTGGTTCAGGTGGAATGCTTATCGGTACAGTTAAGGAAATCGGTGAGAACTACGTTGGGGATCTAAAAGTTGGCGACAAGATTGCTACTCTTGTATCACTTTCACTAACTCCACTTGTTATCGATGAAATTTTAGCTGTTAGACCTGACATTGACCAGGTTGACATCAAGGGAAAAGCTATTTTGTTCCAGAGCGGAATCTATGCTAAACTTCCTGATGATATGCCTGAAGGCCTTGCACTTTCAGCACTTGACGTAGCAGGCGCTCCTGCACAGACAGCAAAACTTGTTAAACCAGGAAATACAGTTCTTGTTATCGGTGGTGGCGGAAAGTCAGGACTACTTTGCCTATACGAAGCAAAGAAGAGAGCTGGAGTTACTGGTAAGGTAATCTGCTGTGGTGGTTCACAGAAATCTGAAGACCGTGCTAGAAAACTTGATCTTGCAGACGAATACTTCCATCTTGATGCAACTGATGCTGTTGCAATGTACAATAAGATTATGGAGCTTACAGATGGTGAGCTTTGCGATATCGTAATCAACAACGTAAACATCGAAAATACTGAGATGGCTTCAATCCTTGCTTGTAAGGATGGTGGTCTTGTATACTTCTTCTCAATGGCAACAAGCTTCACAAAGGCTGCTCTTGGTGCTGAAGGTGTTGGTAAAGACGTAGATATGATTATCGGTAATGGATATACTAAGGGTCACGCTGAAATCACTCTTCAAATCTTGAGAGAGCATGAAGGTCTTAGAAATTTATTTAAAGAGATGTATGCATAGTCGCGTAAGCACGTGTAATGTCAATTGAATATTGTCCCTGCCCCTGTGCAACACCTTGCCCCGGGTGGGGAATGTTTTTAAGAAATAAATTTATAATGATTGAATAATTAAGGAGAAAAGAAATTATGACTGTTAGAAATTGGAAAGATATTCCTTTGTTCAAGGATGTTACTGATGAGCAGTGGAACGATTGGCACTGGCAGGTTTCACACAGACTATCTACAGTAGAAGATATTTGCAAGGTTGTAAACCTTACAGAGCAGGAAAAAGCTGATATTGAAAAAGTAATGGGCGGATTCAGAGTAGGAATCACACCATACTATGCTTCACTAATGGATCCAGATGATCCTACAGATCCTGTAAGAATGCAGGCTGTACCTACAATTCTTGAAATGCACAGATCAGAAGCAGATGATGCAGACCCTCTACACGAGGATGCTGACTCTCCAGCTCCTGGACTAACTCATAGATATCCTGACAGAGTTTTGTTCTTGATCACAGACCAGTGCTCAATGTACTGCAGACACTGTACAAGAAGAAGACTTGCTGGAGAAACTGATGGAGCAAGATCAAGAGAAGACATCGATGCATGTATTGCATACATCAAGAGAACTCCTGAAGTAAGAGACGTACTTCTTTCAGGTGGAGACGCACTTCTTGTTGAAGACGATACTCTTGAGTACATCATTAGCGAACTCAGAAAGATTCCTCATGTTGAGATCGTAAGACTTGGATCAAGGGTTCCTGTAGTAATGCCAATGAGAATAACAGACAAATTGGTTAATATGCTTAAGAAATATCATCCAATTTGGCTCAACACTCACTTCAACCATCCACAGGAAATGACAGATACTGCTAAAGAAGCTCTTAGAAAGCTTGCTGATGCTGGTATCCCTCTAGGCAACCAGTCTGTACTTCTAAGAGGTATCAACGACGATAAGACAATCATGATGGACCTTGTTCATGAACTCGTTATGAACAGAGTTAGACCATACTACATCTACATCTGCGACCTTTCAATCGGTATCGAACACTTTAGAACTACAATGGCTAAGGGTCTTGAAATCATGGAAGGACTAAGAGGACATACTTCAGGTTACTGTGTACCTACATTTGTAATCGATGCTCCTGGTGGTGGTGGTAAGACTCCAGTTATGCCTCAGTACGTAATTTCTGAAACACCTGATAAGGTAATCCTCAGAAACTATGAGGGCGTAATCACTACTTACACTCAGCCTAGATTACCTGATGTTAAATGTAACTTTAACTACAGAAATGGCAAGGAAGCAATTAAGGTTTCTGGAGTATCTGCACTTGGAGAAGGTCTACAGATCAAATCAATGGAACCAGCTCATCTTGCAAGACACGAAAGAAATAAGCACTAGTTCTCAAATGCTACTCAGTGTAAAATAAACTTTAAATGCACCTATGGGGACTTTCACTCATAGGTGCAATTTTCTGAAATATTTATTATAAACTATTAAATAGACGCTACTTAAAAGGAGTTTTTATGGCACTGCTATCTGAGCTTGCAGAAAAATACAATACATTATCAATAGTGGGTATGTCTAAAAATGCCGGCAAAACAACAGCTTTGAATTATTTGATTGAAGAAGCAATGGACGAAGGCGTGAAAATAGGCGTCACATCCACGGGTAGAGACGGCGAAAGCCAAGACTTGGTAACCGGCACTGAAAAACCGAGAGTGTATTTGGATATAGATACACTTGTCGCAGTTCCGGAATTTTTGTATGATTTTGCAGACGCAGGACTTGAGGTAATAAGGAGAACTCCATATTCTACAGCGATAGGTACTTTGTTAATTTGTAGAGTTCGAGATGCCGGATATGTACAGATTGCAGGACCTGTCATCAATGCTGAGCAGAAACTGCTTTGTGAGGAAATGATATCGGAGGGATGTGAGCTTGTACTCATAGATGGTGCGATAGATAGAAAGACAATTGCATCCCCAGATACTTCTGATGCCATAGTGCTTGCAACTGGAGCTGTTATATCAAGACGAATGAACAAAATGGTCGAAGAAACGGCACACGTTGTAAATCTTTATTCATCTGAAGAACTTGAAAAAGGCAAATTTAGAGATATAATTGAAGAGTCAAATTACGACGATAAGGTAATGCTGATCAGCGAAGATGGAGAAGTTAATAAACTTGATCTTTTGACGGGGTTAGGTGCCGCAAGGCATATTGACGAAGCCATTGATGAGAGCACAAAATACGTATATATCCCAGGAGCGTTTACGAACAGCGTAATTGACGGAATTTCGCTAAAAAAACTAAAGCAGGTAGAGTTTGTTCTCAAAGATCCGACCAAAATTTTTGTAAATTCAATGGATTGGGGAAGACTTAGAAAGAGGGGATTCACATTATCCGTTCTTAAGAATATAAAAATCGCTTTGATTACCGTAAATCCATGGTCACCATCAGGCTATGCCTTCGATAATAAACTTCTTCTTGAAGAGATGGAAAAAGCGATACCGGATATTCCCGTGATAGACGTAAGGATGTAAACATGAAGAATGATGCCAATAGAAGACTTGCAAATGTGAAATCAAGATCTGAACTTGGGCTTGACTATGTGATGCTTCAACTTGAAATAATGTCACCACTAGGCAGAAAGGCCATGAAGGAAAACAAGCCGTTTTTCCCGGGTCAGGAGGATGAGCTTAGGACAGAGCTTGATAATTTAGATAGTTTGATAGCATTTATCAAAGCATATCCTCATTTGAGCGACAAAATACAAGAAGTTTTTATGGAAGTGAAGGATGCGCTTAACACTGTTTTGAAGAGTGAAAAAAGCACACTGTCTATCGTTGAAATTCACGAAGTAAAATCCTTACTACTACAGATGAGACAACTTCTCAAACTTACAAAAGACAAAGAAGAGGGAGACTATCGATCAGCGTGCGGTTGCATCAAGGAGATGGAGCACGACAAAGTCTCAGATACTGTAGAGGAGCTTCCAGAAGGTCAAAAATCAAGTCAAGATCAAACCCAAATCGAAGATGCCAATATTCCAGATGTATATTTTCTCGAGGATACAGAAGAACTATTAGACATTTTAGATCCAAGAAAAGATAGACTAAATACATTCTACATTTATGATGAATTTAGCTCTACTCTAGCCTCATATAGAAAAGAAAAGAGAGATCTTGAGCTTAGTATAAGACGGGCTCAGAAACATGCACGAGAAGATCTGAGAAGGTCAGAGGGCATTTGTCTGACGCCAAAGTTTGACATCGTTGTTGCAAGGTCGAATTCTGATTTGGGAAAAATCAAATCTTTGGATGTGCTTGAGGAAATCGACCAAGATTATATGAGTATAACTTTCAGACTTAAGGCTACACCTGAAGTCAATGAGTATACTAAAAAAATCGAGGAGATAAACCTCAAAATTGAGGCTGAAGAAGAACGGATAGCCGAAGAACTTTCAAAAAAGATTGCAGAATATTCCGATGTAATAGCAAATAACTGCAAGGTGATGGGAAAACTTGAATTCGATTTAGCTAAAGCAATTTTCTCAATTAAGAGAAAATTGACAAAGCCCGAAATAGTGGATGAGCACATTGTTGAATTCGTTGATGCTAGGAACTTGCAGGTTGAAGGAATCTTACAGTCAAAGGGTAAGGAATTTTGCCCGATTTCGATTGAACTCAAAGATGGCGTAACCTGCATCACCGGAGCTAATATGGGAGGAAAGACAATTTCACTCAAATTAGTTGGGCAGGTAGCAATCCTAGCTCACTACGGATTCTTTGTTCCTGCTAAATCAGCGAAAATTGGACTTTCAAACTACATGCATATTTTGATCGGTGATAGCCAGTCCGTTGAAAGGGGTTTGTCCTCATTCGGTTCAGAGATGGAAGAGCTGAAGCAGATCTTGGACTTCGGAACAGAACGTTCAATGATATTGATTGATGAAATTGCGAGTGGAACTAATCCGATTGAAGGATTGGCTTTAACGAAGTCAATTGTAGACTATCTAATAGTAAAACCGTACATTTCGCTCATTACAACACATTTTGAGACCGTAACCGAAAAAGAAGGTGTTGTGAATATGCAGGTTAGGGGTCTTTCAGGAGTAGATTTTAATCTTCTCGACAGAGAAATCAAATATGCTAATCGTCGAGATAGAATAAATATAATATCCAAATATATGGATTACAGACTTCGTAGGGTTGACAAAATAGGAGAAGTGCCAAAGGATGCTCTAAATATTGCTAAAATGCTGGGAATCAGCAAGGAAATAATAGATGGAGCAAAAAAATATATTAAGTAAGGAGAAAAAAATGGAAAGCAAACTAAATCTTGATTTTAAGGTTGTTGAAAGTGCAAGAAATCATGCAAAAAACATTGCAAAGGACATGCAAGACTTCATTTCCAGACATACTACTGTATCAACAGAAAGAACAATCTTAAGACTATTAGGTATCGACGGGGTTGACGATGTTGATACTCCTCTTCCAAACGTAGTCGTTGATCACATTAAGGATGAGGGAGCACTTGCTACAGGTGTTGCATATTGGATTGGTAACGCCATTGTTCAAACCGGCAAGGAACCTCAGGAAATTGCAGAAGAAATTGCACAGGGCAAACTTGAAATCACAAAGCTGCCTACATGCAGCATGGAAGAAGCAGCAGAAGCACTCAAACCTTCAATCAAAAAAACTTTTGAGAGAATTGACGCTCAGAAAGCAAAGAGACAGGAATATCTTGACACTATCGGCTCCGGTCCTGAACCATATCTATATGTTATCGTAGCTACAGGTAATATATACGAAGACGTGGTACAGGCGCAGGCTGCTGCAAGACAGGGTGCGGATATCATCGCTGTAATCAGAACAACAGCACAGTCTCTACTTGACTATGTGCCTTATGGTCCTACAACAGAAGGATTTGGAGGAACATATGCTACACAGGAAAACTTCAGAATCATGAGAAAAGCTCTTGATGAGGTGGGAGAAGAAGTAGGAAGATATATCAGACTTTGTAACTACTCATCAGGAATGTGCATGCCTGAAATCGCCGCAATGGGTGCTCTTGAGAGACTAGACGTAATGCTCAACGACGCAATCTACGGTATTTTGTTCAGAGACATCAACATGCAGAGAACTCTAGTAGACCAATTTATGTCAAGGGTTATTATCGGATACTGCGGTATTATATTTAACTCTGGTGAGGATAACTATTTGACAACGGACGATGCTATTGAAGCTGCACACACTGTAACTGCTTCTCAGTTCATCAACGAACAGTTTGCTGTACTTGCTAATATCCCAGAAAACCAGATGGGACTTGGACACGCCTTTGAGATGGATCCTAAGACTGAAGACGGATTCCTTCTTGAGCTTTCACAGGCAATCATGGCAAGAGAAATCTTCCCTAACGCAAGACTTAAATACATGCCTCCTACAAAGTTTATGACAGGTAACATTTTCATGGGTCATATCCAGGATGCGCTATTTAACCTTGTTGCAATCTGGTCAAAACAGTCACTGCTTTTGCAGGGAATGTTAACAGAAGCAATTCATACACCACATATGCATGACAGATATCTTTCTATTGAAAATGCTCAGTACATATTCAACAACTGCAGACACATAGGTGAAGAAGTTGAGTTTAAGAAGGATGGCATCATCCAGAAGAGAGCTCAGGACGTTTTAAAGAAAGCAGATAATCTTCTGGCTGAGGTTGAAGAAGAAGGCTTGTTTACAACAATTGAAAAAGGTAAGTTCGCTGGAGTTAAGCGTCCTAAGGATGGCGGACACGGTCTTGAAGGTGTAACTAGAATTGGTGAAAACTACTTCAATCCGTTCGTTAAGTTGTTCATGGATCATAAATAAGGAAGGAGTTTAACATGTCAGAGAACAAAACAGTAGTAACAGAAGCTGATCTAACAAAGGTTAAGCCATATGGCGATACATTGAATGATGGTAAGGTTGAAATGGCATTTACACTTCCTGTACCCTATGGTGAAGAAGCAGAGGAGTGCGCAAAACAGTATGTGAAGAAACTCGGATTTGACGAGCCGAACGTAACATATTATCACGAGCTTGCTCCTGGATACACATTCTTTGTAGTTTATGGATCTGCACAGCAGACAATTGATTTTACAGCAATTCACGTTCCAAAGGTTGAGGGTAACGTACTTGACAGGGTTGAGTGCGGCGATTGGATTGGTGATAATATTGGTCGTGATATCGTAGTAGTTGGTGCTTCAATTGAGTCCGACGCACACACTGTAGGTATTGATGCTATCATCCAGATGAAGGGATTCCACGGACATTTCGGACTTGAGAGATTTAAAAATGTTGTAGCATACAACATGGGATCACAGATTCCTTGCGAAGAGATGATTGCAAAGGCAAAAGAAGTTAATGCCGATGCACTTTTGATTTCACAGACAGTAACACAGAAGGACATCCACATCAAGAACCTTACTAAGATGATAGAACTCGTTGAAGCGGAGGGTCTACGTGATAAGCTTATTCTTATTTGCGGTGGTCCAAGAATTTCTCACGAGCTCGCTCAGGAACTAGGTTACGATGCAGGATTCGGCCCTGGTAAATATGCAGAGCACGTAATGAGTTACGTAATGCAGGAAGTTCAAAAAAGAGGATGGGAGAAGAAGGCTAATATAGAAGATAGATAATATCTTTAGGGGCTATCCCACAAAATAGACTTATTTTATAAATTGAAAACCGTTATAGCGATTATTTTGTTGATATATCTTCAATGCTGTATTTTGGCGAGAAATAGATATGGAAGCTGAACGTTATAGCGGTTTTGTTTATAAGAATATTTTAATTACAAAGATATAAAGGAGAAAACAATGCGCAGACAAGATCGCGAGATGAAAAACATAGAAGATATAATTAATACTATGAAAAAATGTGAGGTTTGCAGACTTGCCATTAATGGCGACAAAGGATATCCTTATATTGTTCCATTAAATTTTGGACTTGACATCGAAGGGGATAAAATAAAGATTATATTCCACTCCGCTAATGAGGGTAAGAAGATAGAATTATTCACAAAAGATAATAGAGCATCATTTGAGATGGACTATGGACATGAGATTGAGTATTCTGAAGAAAAAGGATACTGCACAGCTCACTTTGAATCTGTGATAGGGCAAGGAAAAATTAGAATTCTCGAAGATGGCGAAAAAGAAGCAGCACTTGATAAATTGATGGGCCAATACCATCCAGAAGGTTTTCACTACAGTAAGGCTGCAATTCCAAGGACATTAGTATATTGCCTAGAGGTCGAATCAATTACGGGCAAAATAAAATAATAGCCTGAAATCAGGCTATAAAATTTCGAACTGTGCTTGGTGTGAACGCCAGTGAACATTCTTTAAATAATCTGATACACCTTGAGCATCTTTTTTTACAAACAAATCATATATTTTTTTATGTTCTTTGTTTGTTTCAAGTAAAATATTCTGAATATCAGGATGCACATCCTCATTAAAGTCTCTTTTTAAAAGAGGCTTTTTTAAATTTTCCAAAGTATCTATAAGCACCTTGTTATCACATTTCTGTATAAAAATTTGGTGAAAAATTTCCTGCTGTTTGTGATACATATTATAATTTTCCTGTGTAATTGCAAGATTCATACTCTCAAGATAGAATTTCATATCCGCAAGATCCCTCTCCTCAAGCTTAGGACAGGCAATGGCGGCTGCTTCTCCCTCAAGTACACCAATGGTTGTGTACCTCTCCGCAAGATCTTTAAGAGTGAGACTCCTTACCACAAATCCTTTGCGTGGAATGTTGTCAATTACACCAAAGCAAGAAAGTTCTATAAGTGCTTCTCTAACCGGTGTTCGGCTTACCGAAAGACTTTCACAAATCTGATTCTCGTGAATCTTCTCACCTGGATTGATTTTTCCAAGAAAAATTTGCTCAGCAATAAAGTCATATACGTGGTTTTTTAATGTTTTAAATTGATCCATTCTGTCACCTCGAGAATATAATATAATATTTTAACCATATTGACAAGTAATCACCTTGACAAAATATTGTATATAATATATTATATACGCAAGTAAATGCATTTCGATATTTTTTAAAAGAAAGGAATAACGAGAATGAAAAAGTTTAATAATGTAATCGTAAGAAGACCTTGTAAGGCAATTTGTGATGGTATAACAAGCGGAACATTTGAGGGAACTCCAGATTATGAGAACGCTCTAAAGCAGCACGATGCTTATATTGAAGCACTTAAGAAATGCGGCGTTGAGGTTACCGTTCTTCCGGCACTCGACGAATTTCCTGACAGCTGTTTTGTTGAGGACGTAGCGGTACTTACACCAAACGTTGCTATTATTTCAAGACCTGGCGCATTAACTAGAAGAGAAGAAACCAAATATATCGTTGACACAATCAAGAAATTCTATCCTGAAGATAAAATTGAATACATCAAGGAACCTGGAACAATGGAAGGTGGCGACGTTATGATGGTTGGAAATCACTTCTACATCGGCGCTTCTGACAGATCTAATCCAGAAGGGTGCAAGCAGTTCATTGAAATACTTGAAAAACATGGGCATACAGGTTCAGTTGTTGAGATGAATGAAATGTTACACCTTAAGACTGGCGTAAACTACCTCGAAAACAATAATATGCTAGCTGCAGGTGAATTCTTGACAAGCCCTGTTTTCAAAGACTACAACAAAACAGAGATTCCAGAAGATGAAGCTTATGCTGCAAACTGCATTTGGGTAAATGACATTGTAATCGTACCTGAAGGATTCCCTAAGGTTGAAAAAGCAGTTAGAGATATGGGATATGAAGTTATGACAGTTGATACATCTGAATACAAGAAGATTGATGGAGGACTTAGCTGTCTATCTCTTAGATTCTAGCTTAACGCACTGAGTAGTTAAGGGGGAATATTAATATGGATAATAAAGAAAGAAATTTAGGTGTATTTCCCCTTGCCATGTTTGCCGTAGGGCTTACTTTGGCAAGTGGTGTATTCAGTTTGTCGGGGGATTTTGCGAAAAGTGGAGCACATACGCTTGCAACGCTTATCGGATGGGCTATATGTGGAGTGGGAATGTTTGCTCTTACTATGGCATTCTTCAAACTATCTGTCGTAAAGAAAAATCTGACAAGTGGAATATATAGTTATGCAAACGAAGGCTTTGGTAATTATGTAGGATTTAACTCAGCTTGGGGATATTGGATGAGTGCAATTTTAGCACAGATTTCATTCATAGCACTATTGTTTGAGACAATCGGTAATTTCGTACCAGCCTTTGGAAATGGGGCAAACCTTCTATCAATCGTAGTTGCATCAGTTGTTATATGGGCATTATCTCTTCTAGTACTCAGAGGAGTAAACCAGGCAGTAATTCTGAATGCAATCGTTGTAATAGCTAAGGCTATTCCTGTTATAGTAGTTGTAATTGCAATAATTGTAGGTGGTGCCTTTAAGTGGGATGTATTCGTAGATAACTTTTCAGGAACAGGCGAGCTTTCGTTGCTTGAACAAGTTAAGGGTACGGTTTACACAACGGTATGGATTTTTATAGGAATTGAGGGAGCAGTTGTTATATCAGGTAGAGGAAAAAATACTAAAATATCAGGACAGGCTACAATAATTTCCTTTGCTTCTCTATTTATACTTTATGTAATAATTTCAGTTCTTTCGATGGGAGTTATGCCAGCAAAACAGCTTGCTGAATTGCCAAATCCATCACTTGGAGGCGTACTTGAAACAGTGGTTGGTCCTTGGGGAGCTACACTTGTAAATATAGGTGTTATTATCTCACTCGGCGGTGCCCTGTTCTCATACACGATACTCTGTGTAGACAGTGCGTTTGGACCTGCGGAACATGAGGCATTTCCAGCTATTTTGGCTAGAAAAAACAAGAATGGTGCACCTACATGGTCGGTTATTATCTCAGGCCTCATCATTCAGCTATTCATAATTATCATGTATCTAAATAATGCCACATTCCAAGCGTTATATGCGCTTTCAACTTCAGCAATTATGGTTCCTTATGTACTTTCAGCTTTCTACTATTTCAAAGTAGTAATGAATGGCGAAGACAAGGAATTTGAGGGTGGCAAGAGATTTGTACCTTGGCTTATTGCAATAGGAGCTTCTGTTTATGGATTTTGGTTGCTTTATGCTTCAGGAACAACATATATTCTGATAGCGTCACTTCTATACGCACCTGGAACAATCATGTACATTTACAATAGACATAAGCGAGGCAAGAAGATATTTGATGGTATTGGTTCAGTTATAGTTTGTGTAGTACTGGTGGTTGCAGCTATTATCTCACTTGTGCTAACAGCAAACGGAACGCTTGCATGGTTCTAGTGTAATAAGATTATAACAAAATATCAAAAGCGGCTTGCTCATAAAGAGTTAGCCGCTTTTAAAGTTATGATGTTGTAATTAATATGTAACTACTTTCTTACCATTGGCTTGCCGCAGCATTCGAAATCACAGCAAACACCCTTGTCGTGTCCAGTTTCACAAGCTGCATCGTCAGGGCAACTACATGATTTTTTAACTTCTAGTTCAAGACCGCAGTCCTTACATACATATACTTCTCCAACTTTCATATCTCCGCAAGATACCATAATACTTTTCCTCCTTTAATTATTGTTTTAAGTGTTTTTACAAATTGATTATAGCATAGATTAAACAATTAAGCAAGTGTTTAATCGAATTTTTTAAAAAAATTTTTTTTTCTTATTATTCCTGTTTTAAAAGTGTTGAGCCTCTGACTGCAATAACCTTGGCTGCCATAGTGTTTGCAAATAAAATCGATTCAGAAAGGCTCTTGCCATCTAGCATACATGCTATAACAGAACCGACATGTGCATCGCCGGCACCTATAGTGTCAACAATGTTTTTAACTGATTGAGCGGGGATATGAACTTCATCTATGCAATTATTTGTCATAGTTATAAGAGTAGCACCATCTTCACCCCGTGTGATGATGAGAGGAGACTTCGTCATTGCGAGAAGATCTGTGGCTGATCCAAAAGAATCAGTTAGTACACCATATTCTGATTCGCTTAAATGTATAATGGGTTTCAACGCAAAAATCTTTTCAAGAGTTGTCTTTGGCATTGATGCAATTTGAGGTCCAGGAGCGAAAAATGTAGTTTGATTTTTCAAATCATATGTCTTATGTGAATCTTCGAGGAATCGAATTATTGGATCTTTTGAATTTGTCGTAATATCAAGTCCACAGAAATAGATAATATCATAATCCATAGGATTAATATTTTTGAAAAATTTATCGCGGAATACATACTCTGCACCACGGTTGCATACAAAACTACGCTCGCCATTTTTTTCAACAAAACAGTAGCAACAGCCGTTATCTTCTTCGACACGATTTAGAGGAGTTGAAAAACCATTTTGAATTAATGTTTTATTAATCAAATCTCCGTAATAGCCCATCCCTACAGGGCTTAGGAGATCAAAATCTTTAGATAGATATGCTAACATGGATGCTACATTGTATGCACAGCCTCCAACTTTTAGAACCTGAGACTTGGTGTTGATATCATCACCTGTTTTTGGCAGTGAGTCAATTTCAATTATAACATCAACTGCGGTTGAACCGATTATCAAAGCTTTTCTTTTCACGATTATACCTCTGAATTAATTATAAAATAAAATGAGAAGCATCGAGGCTTCTCCTGTGTAAAGTTATAAGTGCAGATCTTGCTATTTAACAATGAATTTAGGGTTTTTTACTTTAACATTTTCGTCCTTAACTACAGTTTCTGGCTTTTCTTCGAGAATTTCGGGATTAGCCATATATCGCTTGAACTGACGAAAACACCTTGCATAATAATAACCCGATTCTACCCTATCATCAGTTGATACATTAACTGGAATGATTTTTTTGACAACAATTGTTTCCCCAACTCTAATTAGTTTCTTCTCGGGTTGTCCCATAGCGATGAAAATAGACGTGCTACCAAAGTCATACATGTGGTGATAAACCGCACCTAGCCTTATTGAAGCAAGATTGGTGATAAATAGAGATGTGTGAAACGGGCTTGCATCTATTACGCTGAATGGTAGTCCAAAGTATTTGTCCCAAGATTTGAGAAATCCAACTATGCTCCTCATAAGGCCTGGAACTTTGTTCAGCCCTTGTAGAAACTTGTCAGTTGCATTGCTTGGTGCATCTGCAGCTTTTTCGGTTTCTTCTATAGCCTTTTCAACTTTTCTATTCACTTCGAAGATGTCATCATCCATGTTGAAATATAGCTTGATAACTGTTTCGCTACTACCTCCGTTAGGGGATGGCTTAAGCGCAACAAAAGAAACTGCAAAATGATTGCGGCTGTATATCCTACGATTGATGACAAATCGATTTAAATGAGGATTTTGTGAGACTAATCGAAGATAACCTGCGATCACTACGCTCATATGCCTCATTGTAATTCCACGCTCTCTACACTTGTTAACATATTTTGAGATGGATTCTAAATCAATGTCAAGGTTAACATAGTTAGTTGCATCGTAACGATGAGGCATTATATGCGGGATAATTTCATAAAAAGGGTCACAGCCCTTAAGTTTGTATCCATCAGGTCTATTCATACTATTTCACATTTCCATTCTGAAAATCAAATACTGCTTTTGCAAGTGATTCAATATCATCTGAAGTTGTACCGAATCCTGTTACAAAACGTGTTACCATCACATCATCTCTACCTTCAACTGGAGCCCATTCATAAAAGTCGAAGTCTTTCTGAAGATGCTGGATTAGATCTTTAGGTAGAATAGGAAAAATCTGGTTTGTCAATGACGAACTGAAAAATTCATATCCAGCAGTTTCAAATATTTTGTGAATCTTAACAGCAGCTGCATTCATATGGTGACCGATACTGTAAAACAGGCTGTCATCTCCACCTTTTAGGAGTTCGATGAACTGTACGCCTAGAATTCTACCCTTTGCAAGCATTGCGTTGTTCTGTTTGATTATCCATCTGTAATAAGGTTTGAAAGCGTCGTTAAGCAAAATAACAGCTTCGCCTAGAAGTAATCCGTGCTTGGTTCCTCCTATATAGAATGCGTCTGCAAGTTCTGCAATGTCATTAATCGTAAAGTCTGCATCAGGAGCAGTCAATGCAACACCAAGTCTTGCACCGTCTATGTAAAGTAACATATCCTTTTCGTCACACTTAGCACGAAGCGCCTTTAGTTCTGCTAGACTATAAAGGCTTCCAAGTTCAGTAGTCTGACTTATAGATAAAAGCCTAGGAAGCACAGTGTGATCGTCCTCATATTCAATCCATGCCTTGTCTATTAGCTCAGGAGTGATTTTTCCATCAACAGGATCCATTGGAATTATTTTGTGGCCTGTTTTTTCAACGGCACCGCATTCATGTGCATATATATGAGCAGATCTAGGTGCTACAACAGCCTCGTATGGTCTAAGAGCAGCTGCAATTGTGCATACATTTGTAGGAGTGCCACCAACCATCATGTGGACTTCTGCATCAGGTCTTCCAATTATTTCTTTGATAAGTTCAGCAGCCTTTTCTGAATATATATCAAGGGTGTGTGTGCCAGTATGCTCGGAATTAGTCTCAACCAAAGCCTTTAAAATTTGGGGGTGTGCTCCTTGAGTATAGTCGCTTTTAAAATATATCATTTCGAACCTCCTTAGTGGTTTCTAAAACAAATTTAATTATTCAGTAGTATTATACGTGAATTTCGATATAAAAGCAAAATTTTTTAAAAAGTTTGTTAACAATAGTTGACAATCATTTTCTCTTGTTATATCATACTAACAGCAGGTTAGCATGTACTAACTGGAAACCGTATAATGGTAATCAAGAAAAATCCAATTTTGATGTTTTTAACCAATTCAATGAAGATGGGGGTGGCGATATGCCTTTAAGTTTTGCTAATGAAGGTGATTCGGTCAAGATTATTAGAGTTTCCGGCGCGGATGAGTCTAGACGACATCTTCAAAATTTAGGCTTTGTAGAGGAAACAGAGCTTAAAATAATAACCAAGTCGGGTGGCAATATAATTGTTAGTGTCAAGGACGGTCGAGTTGCTCTTAGCAAGGAAATGGCATCCAAGATAATAGTAGCACCTGTATAGCCTTTGAAGTCTCAAAGGCTTTAATTATTGAAATCGGAGGATAGAAATGAAGAATTTGAGAGATGTTCCTGTCGGGGGAAAAGCTATTGTAAAAAAACTCGAAGGGCAGGGACCTACTAAGAGAAGAATTATGGACATGGGTATTACTAAGGGTGTTTCAATAAGTGTGGTAAAAGTCGCACCTCTTGGCGATCCAATTGAGGTTAAAGTTCGCGGATATCAACTTTCAATAAGAAAGGCGGACGCCGAAGCTATTTTGATTGAAGAGTAGTCAAGCAAAATATGCTAGATATTAACTTTAAAATGTTAACGGTGTTTAGGAGGAAATTAATTGAAAATCAAGAATGAAAATGTCGTGATTGCTCTTGCTGGCAATCCAAATAGCGGTAAGACTACGCTATTTAATGCACTTACAGGATCAAATCAATATGTTGGTAACTGGCCTGGTGTTACGGTTGAGAAAAAAGAAGGCAGATATAAAAAAGATAAAAATGTTGTGATAGCTGACTTACCGGGAATCTATTCTCTATCTCCATATACGTTGGAGGAAGTTGTTGCAAGGAACTATCTTTTAGACGAAAAGCCTGATGCAATTTTGAACATAGTCGACGGAACCAACCTTGAGAGGAATTTGTATTTGACAACTCAGCTCCTTGAACTTGGCATACCTGTTGTAGTAGCAATAAACATGCTTGACATACTCAAAAACAGAGGCGACGTTATTGATATAAAAGCAATGTCAAAAACTTTGGGCTGTCCAGTTGTCGAAATCTCAGCACTTAAGGGCCTAGGCATCGACGATGCAGCACATGTTGCAATAAGGGAAGCCACCGATAAGAGAAAGATTGAACCAGAACATCATTTTTCAGGACAGGTTGAACACTATCTTGCACATATCGAAGAGGCTGTTGTACACAATCTTCCTGAACATGAGCAAAGATGGTATTCTATTAAACTTTTTGAAAGAGATGAGAATGCAATTAAAAGATTAAACCTCACATCCGAAGCACTCGAACATATTGAAAAAGATATCAGGGATTGCGAAGCGGAAATGGATGATGATTCTGAAAGCATCATTACAAATGAGAGATATCTTTACATCTCATCTATAATAGGGTCTTGCTATACTGCGAAAACTCACGTGGAAATGTCTACATCTGACAAAATAGATGCTGTTGTAACAAATCGAATTATGGCACTTCCTATATTTGCAGCAGTTATGTTTGCCGTATACTATGTGTCAATCAAGACTGTTGGAACCATGGCAACTGACTGGACTAATGATGTGCTGTTTGGAGAAGAACCTTGGAGTTTCTTTGGACTATTCAATGTACCGAGCATACCGGGAATTTTTGAAAGTATAATGAGCGCTCTTTCGGTATCAGGATGGCTTCACGATCTTGTAATTGATGGTATTGTTGCCGGTGTAGGTGCTGTTTTGGGATTCCTACCGCAGATGATAGTGCTCTTCCTAATGCTTGCCTTCCTTGAAAGCTGTGGTTATATGGCAAGGGTTGCCTTCATCATGGATAGGGTTTTCAGAAAGTTTGGACTTTCAGGTAAATCATTCATACCTATGCTAATAGGGTCAGGATGCGGAGTTCCAGCAATTATGGCTTCAAGAACCATTGAGAACGAACGCGATAGAAGAATGACTATAATGACAACAACATTTGTTCCCTGCAGTGCTAAACTACCTATAATTGGATTGATTTCCGGTGCTTTGTTTAATGGCGCAGCATGGGTTGCAACAAGCGCATACTTCATTGGAATAGGGGCAATCATTGTATCGGGGATTATTTTGAAGAAAACAAAACTCTTTGCAGGTGAACCTTCACCTTTTGTTCTAGAACTACCTTCATACCACTTACCAACAGTATCTGCTATACTTAGAACTACGGGAGAAAGAACTTCATCTTTTGCAAAGAAAGCTGGAACTGTAATCCTTCTGGCTACAATTTTCGTTTGGTTCACCTCATCATATGGTTGGGACGATGGTTCGTTCGGTGCAGTAGATATGGATAAATCAATCCTTGCAAGCATCGGTGGAATCTTCGCACCTCTGTTCAAACCACTCGGCTTTGGCAACTGGAGAGCGGCTGTTGCAGCAATAACTGGGCTTGTAGCCAAAGAAAATGTAGTTGGTACTTTCGGAATCCTCTATAAGGGACTTGAGGAAGTTTCAGATAATGGAGATGAAATTTGGACAGCCGTAGCATCTCACTATTCAGTAATGGCTGCATATTCATTCTTGATATTTAACCTCATATGTGCACCGTGCTTTGCAGCAATAGGGGCTATCAAACGGGAAATGAATAGTGCTAAGTGGACATGGGCAGCAATTATATATCAAACAGTTTTTGCATATATATTATCTCTGATTTGCTATCAATTATGGAGCTTTGTTGCTACGGGATCGTTCACGATAGGAACTGCATTTGGATTCATATTCTTAGCTGCGCTGATTTACTTGTTGTTTAGAAGTTACGATGACAAAACAGCGTTGAAACCTGTTAAGATGGCTGTAGAAAAGAATTAAACATTAGACAGATTAAAGGAGATTCGTATGGGGAGTTTTTTCAGCGAACATATCGGAGATATAATTGTGGGCGGCATTTTGTTGGCAATTGTTGTATCAATAATTTTAAAGATGATTAGGGACAAGAAAGCTGGCAAATCAAGTTGTGGCTGTGGAGGTGGTTGCAGCGGATGCTCAGGTTCAAATATTTGTCATATGAATGTCGAACAGATTAAAAAGGAAATTACAAAATAAAGATACATATAAATTAGTAAAAAATGGGAGGTGCTTTAAAAAAGTGACTCCTATTTTGCTTTATTTTCAATAAATATTATGATAGAATAGTTAGGATAATGATAGGAGGTAAGAGATGTCTATTCAGGAATCCGGTGAAATGTACCTAGAGACTATTTTAATTCTGGGCAAAGAAGGGAAAAAAGTTAGATCTATTGATATTGCAAATTATCGAGACGTATCAAGAGCGAGTGTCAGTAGAGCAATGGGGCTTCTTAAGGAAAACGAATATCTAGATATGGATGAATCGGGCTATATAACGCTGACAGAAAAGGGCAATAAACTAGCTAATGCGATATACAAGAGACATCTTGTTTTATCTGAAATTTTCACGTCTATAGGTGTTAGTGAGGATGTTGCTATCGAAGATGCGTGTAGAGTGGAGCACTATATAAGTGATGAAACTTTCAATGCACTTAGGAAGCATTTCGGTAATTAATTTCTGTGAAACTATTTACTGTCGATATATTGATGTTTTTAAGTTTTAAATATAAGGAGCAATAGTAGATGGATGTGTTTTCGTTTTTTACCTTAGGGGGAGGATTAGCGCTTTTCCTCTATGGAATGAACGTAATGTCGCAGGGCCTCAGTAGGCTTGCGGGCGGCAAACTGGAGAGTATTCTTAAAAGAATGACTGCAACTAAGTTGCACAGTTTATTTCTGGGGCTTATTATAACAGCAGCAATACAGAGCTCCTCAGCAGTTACTGTAATGCTTGTTGGTCTTGTAAACTCAGGTATAATGGAGCTCGGACAGACAATCGGTGTAATTATGGGCTCTAACATTGGGACTACCGCGACTGCATGGATTTTGAGTTTAATAGGCATTCAGGGAGACAATTTTTTTGTTAAAATACTGAATCCATCTAACTTTTCGCCAGTGCTTGCATTCATAGGCGTTATAATGAACATGGTGGCTAAGCAGAGCAAACACAAAGATATTGGAACGATTATGGTAGGCTTTGCTATATTGATGTTCGGTATGGGATTTATGAGTGATGCCGTAGAGCCTCTTACTGAAAGTCCTGAATTTGCTAAGATTCTAATTGCATTTAACAATCCATTTCTCGGAATTTTGACAGGGTTTATTTTAACAGCTATAATTCAAAGTTCATCAGCTTCTGTCGGAATTTTGCAGGCATTATCTTTAACTTCGAGTCTCACATATGGTATGGCAATACCAATAATAATGGGACAGAACATAGGAACATGTATCACAGCGATAATTTCAAGTATAGGCGTCTCAAAAAATGCTAAGAGGGTTGCAGCTATACATGTTTTATTTAATTTGATAGGTACAACAGTTTGCATGGTTTTGTTTTATGTAGCACATGCGCTCTTTCAGTTTCCTTGGATAGACAGTTCAATAGGGCCTCTTGGTATAGCTATTTCACATACTGTATTTAATGTTTTGACAACAATATTCTTACTTCCATTCTCAGAAAAAATAGTCTTACTTGCTAGAAAGATGATTAGAACTGAAGGCCGCGAGTCTAGCTTCCTTGATGAAAGACTATTCAGAACCCCATCAGTTGCTATTCAGGAATGTAGAAATAAGACTGATGAAATGGCAGAACTAGCTTTTGGTAATGTAGAAAAAGCCATGGAACTCATATTCAAATATGATGATGAGAAGGCTACTGAAATAGAAACAGTTGAGTCTCAGATTGATAGGTATGAGGATAAGCTTGGATCTTATCTTGTAAAACTTTCGGGTTTTGAGCTTTCAGATACAGACAGCAGAATGATATCCACATTGCTGCATACTATAGGCGACTTTGAAAGAATAGGTGACCATGGAATCACTATTTTGCAGGCGGCAAAAGAAATCAAGGATAAGGGAATGGTATTTTCTGATACTGCAATGATGGAACTTGAGCATATAAAAGGTGCACTTGATGAAATCATATCAATCACAAGGTCAGCCTTTGTTGAAGATGATTTGGAAAAAGCGAAGGAAGTCGAGCCTTTGGAAGAGGTTATAGATGACCTTACTGACTTGATAAAGACAAGACATATAAACAGGCTCCAGTCTGGCAAATGCACTATAGAGCATGGATTTGTATTAAATGATATGCTTGTAAGTTTTGAAAGAGTTTCAGACCACTGCTCAAATGTCGCTGCTGCCCTTATTGAACTTGAAAATTACAGTTTTGAAAGGCATAAATATCTCAGACGACTTAAGAGTAGAGATGATGAAAACTTTAAAGTTTTGTACGAAAATTTTTCTGAAAAATACGGATTGCCTGTATAAATTGATTAGAAATTATAACATTTGAAAGGAGAAATATATGGCATTTTCAAGTGAGGTTGGTATAGACCTTGGCACTGCTAATGTGCTTGTCTATATTAAAAATAAGGGGATCGTTTTAAATGAACCTGCTGTTGTAGCCGTTAATAAAGATACTGACGAAATTCTTGCTGTAGGTGAGGAAGCAAGGCAGATGCTTGGGAGGACACCTGGCAATATTATCGCACTTAAACCACTTAGCGATGGAGTTATTTCAGACTATGATATTACTGAACGTATGCTCAAATACTTTATCGCAAAGACCTGTGGAAGAAGTAGATTGTTTAGACCAAAAATAATGGTATGTGTTCCAAGCGGAGTGACAGAAGTCGAGAAAAGGGCTGTCCGAGAGGCGGCAACTCAGGCAGGTGGAAAAGACGTTTATCTAATGGAGGAGCCCGTTGCTGCAGCAATAGGAGCCGGACTTGATATATCTAAGCCTGATGGAGTTATGGTTATTGATATAGGAGGAGGCACTACCGATATTGCCGTGATATCACTTGGCGGAATAGTCGCAAGCGCGTCTGTTAAAATGGCTGGAGATAAATTTGATGAATCAATTATCAAATATATGAGAAAGGTTCACAAATTGTACATAGGTGAGAGAACTGGTGAAGAACTAAAGAAAACCATAGGCACTGCATTTCCACGCGAAGAAAGCGTAACAATGGAGTGCAGAGGTAGAGACTTGATTACAGGACTTCCGAAAACTGTGGTTGTAACATCTGAAGAAATGCTAAAGGCTCTCGAGGAACCTCTACATACAATTTGCGAGACTGTTCACAGTGTACTTGAAAAGACACCTCCTGAACTAGCTGCTGATATCAGTAATTCAGGCATTATACTCACTGGCGGAGGAGCATACCTATACGGAATCGACAAAAGAATTGAAGCAAGAACCGGAATTACAGTTCACATTGCTGAAGATCCCGCGTCGTGTGTTGCAATAGGAACAGGTAAAGCACTTAATGAACTTGAGAAAATTGAAAATAATAAGCTTAACAAGAGGGAGCCATATCTGTAAAGGGTGGCTCCTTTTTAAAATAAAAAGATAATTAATATAGACATCACGAATCAATAATACGCGAGAATATAGATTCTTCTAGAATCTTAGAAGCTGATTTGATTGAATTATGCTTAAGGATGGAAACATATATGGAATATGAATTGATTGCTACAACGACATTTGGCTTAGAGGCAGTTGCACGTCGCGAAATAGAAAACTTAGGATATGAGATAATCAAAACAGAGGACGGTAAAATTACTTATAGGGGAGATCTTGCTGCAATTGTAAAATCCAATTTATGGCTCAGAACAGCCGACCGAGTACTCCTTAAAATGGGTGAAGCCGAAGTGAAAAACTTTGAAGATTTATTTCAGTTTGTTAAAGGTCTGCCGTGGGAAGAAATAATTCCGAAAGACGGCTGTTTTGTCGTAAACGGGACAACAGTTAAGTCTAAACTAACTAGTCTTCCTGCAATTCAGAGAACAATAAAAAAAGCCATGGTTTTGCGACTATCTGAATTTCACGATTCAGAACTTCCGGAAACAGGTGCTAAATATCCGATAAGATTCACACTGCTAAAAGATGTTTTTACAATTTCAATTGATACAACTGGGTCAGGATTGCACAAAAGAGGTTACCGAATAAAAAACGTGGAAGCGCCTATTAAGGAAACACTTGCGGCGGCCCTAGTGGAACTTTCATTTTGGAATAAGGACAGACTGCTTATAGATCCATGCTGCGGATCGGGGACTATTTTGATTGAAGCAGCAATGATAGCTAGAAATATTGCACCAGGTCTATGCAGGGGTTTTGAGTCCGAAGAATGGGATGTATTCCCGGAAACTTTATGGAAGAAAGAAAGGCAAAAGGCTGAAGAGAGTGCAGAGTGCGGAGGGGATCTTTTAATTAGAGGATATGATGTTGACTTGAAAGCTGTTATGGCGGCGAGAGAAAATGCAGCAGCTGCAGGCGTTGGCAACGATCTCAATTTTGAAAAAATGAGCGTGAGCAAGCTGAAAGTTCCCGAGCAGGGTGCGATAATTATAACTAATCCACCATACGGGCAAAGAATCGGGAGCGATGAGGAAGTCGAAATAGTTGATAAATCTCTTAGAAGACTTATGGCTGACAATCATGCCCTGTCGGTTTTTGCCATTACATCGGAGAAAAATTTTGAAAAGAAAATGGGTAAAAAGGCTAATCGAAGGAGAAAACTTTACAACGGTAGAATTGAAACTACATATTATCAGTATCATGGAAAGAAGTAGAAACCATGAAAATCAAAATTAATAAAAAATCAAAGGAAGCACTGTATTGGCAAATTTATAGCCAAATTAAATCGTTGATAATTGATGGGAGTATACAGCACGGTTCTTATTTACCTTCAGAAAGAATATTTGCTGAAAAACTTGGCGTGCATAGGAATACAATAATTAGGGCTTACGGAGAATTGAAGGCGGAGCAGCTTATTATGTCGAGGCAAGGAATAGGTTACCAGGTATCTTATAAGACTAATGAAATAATAAATTCAAGTAAGAATAAAGTTGAGCAGAGCAGGAAACTAGGACCTTATTCTTATGACAAATTTAAAAGCAAGGACGTAAACTGGGATCAGATGATTAAGGATGAGTACCGAGATGTAGGTGAGAAGTTTGATAATGATTTTCAGAAGCAGGGCAGGGATACAAAAATTTCTATGGCTGTTGGAATACCTCCGATTATATATGATGAAGAAGAAATTGCAGCGAACATTGCATATATTTTGAAAGAAAATGGAAGAAAAGAATCATATATTACACCTTACCAAGGTGATGACGATTGCCGAAAGCAGATTGTTAATTATCTTAGGAGCAAGGGTATCAGAGCTAAGATGAGTGAGATCCAGATTATGAGCGAGACAAACCAAGCGTTTGACTTTATCATGACGGCTACACTCAAACCTGGAGACAAAATATTAATCGAAGAGCCAGTATCCCCAGATGTTTATAGGCTCATTGACCTTAACGATTGTGAGGCTATAACTGTACCTGTAGATGAAAATGGAATGATGTGTGATAACATTGAGCCCATGATAGAAAAATATAAGCCTAAGTATATTTACATTAATTCCAGTTATCATGATCCTACTGGAGCATGCCTTTCGATAGAGCGAAAGAAGAAACTTCTTGAACTTTCATATAGATATAGAATTCCTATAATTGAAGATGACAGCGCTTCAGACCTTAATTTCTTTGGAAATCCTGAGCCAACGTTAAAATCCATGGATAAAGGTAATAACGTTATATACATATATTCATTCGCATTAAGTTTTGTGCCAGGGCTTTCAATAGCCTTTATAGTGGCACCTGAAGAGCTAGCAAGGAGTCTCAGATATCTTGTTTCAGTAAGGCTGATGTCATTGGAATGGGTGGCTCAGAAGTTAATCGCTAGATGTTTGGAAGATGGGAGCTACGTTAGAAAGACAGCGGAAATAAGGCGTAGAAATAGGGAAAATTTCAGAACCATATGCCCCTTCTTAGATGAACTCTCTCCATATGGATTGAGTTATCATAGTCCTAAAGGCGGCGTTTATATATGGGTCAAACTGCCTACAGGCCTTGATAGCAGAAAGGTAGTTTTAGAGGCAGAAAGAAGAGGCGTTTCACTTATTGCTGGAACAGTTTTTTATCCCAACAAAATGGGCGGCAAAAACAAAATAAGAATAAATTTTTCCCATGAAAAGAAAAGCATGCTTATTGAAGGTATGAAAGTTTTCTCAGAAATAATTCGCAATCATGTAAAGAAAACGTAGTTAATCATCAAACATCGGTAGTTGGTAAATAAACATAGTGAGATGATGACTAAACATAGGAAGATAGGAGTTAATAAACGATTAAATTTACGTAAAAATGAATATAAAACAGAGTACCGGTACTTTATTTATATGTATAACTGGTACTTTTTATTTTGCGAGATTTAAAGTATACTTATATTAGAGAAAATCTTTATAAGAAAAAAAATTATTTCTAAAAACTATATGTTAAAGAAAAGGAGAAACAATATGGCAGTTAATCTTAAAGGTAGAAATTTCTTAACTCTGATGGACTTCACTCCGGAAGAAATCAGATACATGCTTGACCTTGCACATGATCTTAAGGCTAAGAAAAGAGCAGGCATAGTTAATCACCTCCTTAAGGGTAAAAACATTGTTTTGTTGTTTGAGAAGACTTCAACAAGAACAAGATGTGCTTTCGAGGTTGCAGCAATGGACGAGGGAGCAGGAGTTACTTTCCTTGATTCAGGAAGCTCTCAGATGGGCAAAAAGGAATCTCTTGAGGACACCGCTAAGGTTCTTGGAAGATTTTATGATGGTATTGAGTACAGAGGATATAAGCAGTCTGTAGTTGAAGAACTTGCTGAGCACGCAGGCGTACCTGTATGGAACGGATTGACTGACGTTGACCACCCTACACAGATTTTGGCTGATATGCTTACAATTGAAGAGCACGTTGCAAAGCCTCTTAACAAGGTTAAGGTTGTATTTGTTGGTGACGTTAGAAATAACATGGCATATGCTTGGATGTATGGCTGTGCTAAGATGGGAATGCACTTTGTGGCTTATGGTCCAAAGGAACTTTGTGATGAAGTTGACTCTTCTGTTCTTGAAAGAGCAAGAGAGGTTGCTAAGGAAACAGGTGCTACTATCGAAGTTAGCCACGAAAAATCAGCACTTAAGGGCGCAGACGTAATTTATACTGACATTTGGGCATCAATGGGTGAAGAGGCACAGATTCCTGAGAGAGTTAAGCTTCTAACTCCTTACAGAGTTGACATGGATCTTATCAAGGCAACTGAGAACGATGATGTAATCTTCTTGCACTGCCTACCTTCATTCCACGACTTTGAAACTACTATGGCTAAGGGTCAGAAAGATGAAGGATATGATATTCGCGAGGTTACTGACGAGGTATTCAGATCTAGATTCTCAAAGGTGTTTGATGAAGCAGAGAACAGAATGCACACAATCAAGGCTGTTATCGTAGCTACTATCGCATAAAACATAAATATTTCAGCCACCGTGATGGGAGCTTTTGGCGCCTTAAGGTGGCTGCTTCTATTTTGCACAAAATAGTCAAATGGCGAACATTGCGATATACATACTATGATTATATAAAAGATAACTTAAGAAACTATAGTTAATGAGTAACAAACAAGGAGAAAATTATGAGTTTTGGTATTCACAACTTTTCTGAAATTGGAAAGTTAAACAAGGTACTTCTCCACAGACTTGGAGAGGAAATCGAAGGTTTGACACCTGATAATTTTGAAAGATTGCTTTTTGATGATATTCCATATCTAGAGCTGGCTCAGAAGGAACATGACGAATTTGCTAACATTCTAAGGGATAACGATATAGAGGTAGTTTATTACGTTGAGGAGACAGCTAAAGCTTTGGCTGATGAGAAAGTTAAGGCTGAGTTTTTGAACAAGATGCTCGACGAGACTCCTTCAATCAACTCTGATACTGTTAGAGATGCTCTTTATGAATATCTTTATGCAATGGATAACGAGAAGATGGTTGCAAAGATTATTGCTGGAGTTAAGAAGGAAGAACTTGGCAAACTGCCTCAGAATTCACTTCAGGACTTTGTTGAATCTGACTATCCATTCTTCATGGATCCAATGCCTAACCTTTATTTCACAAGAGACCCAGGTGCTTGCGTAGGTAATGGACTTAACGTTCATAAGATGCATACTCCTGCAAGGCAGAGAGAGGCACTATTCCTTGAATATATGTATAAGTATAACAAGGATTTTGCGCCAGAAGGAACAGAGCTTTGGTATGATTATGAAGACCCTGCTTCTATCGAAGGCGGAGATGTTCTTGTGCTTAATAAGGAAACAGTTGCTGTAGGATTATCACAGAGAACATCTGCAAATGCAATCGAGAGATTTGCTGAGAGAGTTCTTAAGAAGGACAGCTTCAAGAGAGTACTTGTCTTTGAGATTCCTAAGAAAAGAGCATTCATGCATCTTGATACTGTATTCACAATGGTTGACTTTGATAAGTTCACCATTCATCCTGAAATTGAAGGACCTCTAAGAATATTTGAGATTACACTTGATAAGCAAGGAAAGGCTCAGTTCAAGACTATCACAGACACTCTTGCAAGCATCTTAGCTAATGTTCTTCATGTTCCAGCAGTAGACCTTATCAGATGCGGTGGAACTGACCTTATGGCAGCGCAGAGAGAGCAGTGGAACGATGGTTCAAACACACTTGCTATCGCTCCAGGAACAGTAGTTACTTATGAGAGAAACTACGTTTCAAACGACCTACTTGACAAGAAGGGCATCAAAGTGTTGACTATGACAAGCTCTGAAGTTTCAAGAGGTAGAGGTGGCCCTAGATGTATGTCTTGCCCTGTTAACAGGGATGACCTCTAGGAGGAATGACTCTAACTTGATAATCTAATTCCGTTGAATTTATTGTACATGGTGGTGCCTGATGCTGATGGCACTGCCATGGTACATTATGGGGTACAATGTAGCCCAATAGAAATCAATGGGAATTGAAATTTGCTGAATTTATTCAGGTGTTCACAAAAAAATGAAATTAACTAAAGGAGATAAACAAATATGGCAGAAAAAATAGTAATAGCACTTGGCGGAAACGCTTTACAATCAGGTAAATCAGAGGCTACAGCTGAAGCTCAGCTTGAGGTTGTAAAGAAGACCTGCGAATACATCGCTGAAATAAGCGCGGCAGGATATGAAGTGGGCGTTGTTCACGGAAATGGTCCTCAGGTAGGTAGAATTCTTCTTGCATCAGAGACAGCAAAGGACGTTACGCCAGCTATGCCTTTCGATGTTTGTGGTGCAATGTCTGAAGGCTATATCGGATATCATCTTCAGCAGGCACTAAAGCATGCTCTTCACAAGAAGGGTAAAGACTTCCCAGTGCTTACAGTAGTAACTCAGATGGTTGTTGACAAAGAGGATAAAGGCTTTAAAAATCCAACTAAGCCTATAGGTCCTTTCTATAGCAAGGAAGAGGCTGAAGAGCTCCAGAAAACCAAGGGATACTCTATGAAGGAGGATGCTGGCAGAGGCTTTAGAAGAGTTGTCGCTTCACCTATCCCTGAGGAGATTGTTGAAATTGATGCAATCAAGCAGTTATGGCCTACTTCAATCGTAATTTCTTGTGGTGGTGGTGGCATTCCTGTAATTAAGCATGAGGATGCTTCTCTTGAGGGTGTTCCTGCTGTAATCGACAAGGATTTTGCAGCAGAACTCTTGGCAGAGGAAGTGAGCGCTGATGTTCTTATGATTCTCACAGAGGTTGAAAAGGTTTCAATTAATTTCAATAAGCCAAATCAAGAGGATTTAAGCACTTTAACTATAGCAGATGCTAAGAAGTATATTGAAGAAGGACATTTTGCACCTGGTTCAATGCTTCCAAAGGTTGAAGCTGCTATGAAATTCGTAGAGTCAGGTGATAACAAGAAAGCAATCATTACTTCTCTTGACAAAGCGATTGACGCACTTAAGGGTGAAACAGGAACAGCATTTGTAAAATAGGCTTATGACATCAGGGTTACATTGCTATCATTTGTTGTGATTGTTGTAGCCCATAATATTGAGTTTATTAGATTTATAATATTCGTCGTGGTAGACCTGAGAAAGGTTTGCTACGGCGAATTTTTGTTGTATAATATTAGCGAATAAATCTATCTGATTCATCAAAGAAATAATATTGATAATCTTGATGATATTTATAATATTGAGGATGTTGAACTCTTTTGTATTGTGGACGGCATGGAGGTTTCATGAATAATGACAAAATAAAAAGCACAATACTTGTTGCAATTTTTGTGTCAATTGCATCTCAGATACATGTTAATATTTTTTCGGATGGCTTCATCGTCGCTTTATCAGTCTTGATAATGGCAATTTTTATGTATCTGCTTGAAAATGTGACACCAACCTATATCGCAATATGCTCGGGAATTTTTTCGCCGCTGCTTAGGATGTTTTTCTTAATGTTTGACGGAAAGTCTCTTGAGGTTGCAAGTTATGCGGCTCTACCTGATATGGTTTTCTTTTTTACATATGCCATATGTTATCCTCTGGTATATAAGGTTATCATCAAGGAGGAGAGAAATCTCATCAATTACCCTTCAGCACTATTTTTGTGCGACTTTTTATCCAATATGGCGGAAATGTGCATGAGGAGTATTCAAGCAGGACACAACCTGATTGTTGTAGATACTATAGTGGTCCTTCTTGTTGTTGCATTCGTCCGAACCCTAATTATTCAGCTGATTCTAATCGCAGTTGACCGCTACACAACTGTTTTGTTGAAAAGAGAAAATCTAAGCGAATATAAGCGGCTTCTGGGGCTTGCTGCGCTTATCGAGGGAGAACTTCAGATAATGAAGAAAAGTGCTGAGGAAATTGATGATATAACAAAAGAGGCGTTTGAGCTTTACAAGCTTTTAGATGATAGCGGCATCGAGAGGGACAGGTCTAGTAGGGCACTGAAAATTTCACAGCATGCACATGAGGTGCGAGGGGATTTTTTGGGGATAATTAGTACAATTTCAACCAGCTTTGTTGACCAGTACGATGACCCTCCGCTGACCATGAAGGAAATTTTAGGGATAGAAAGAGAAATTGTTTTGGCAATTGCAAATTCAAATAAATTGAGAATTGGGAATGTGAATATTGTTATCAAGTCAAAGGTGAATTTTCTGGTTGAAGGCTATTTTAAAATGATGTCTATAGTGAGGAACCTTATGGTGAATGCTGTAGAAGCAACAAAAGAAAAGTCGGGATTGATTATTGTTGAGCTTGATGAGATTAATGATGAGTACATACTGAAATTTACTGATAATGGACGAGGTATGTCCGAATTGCAGCTTGAATCTATATTTTTGCCTGGATTTTCGACGAAATTTAGCGAAGATACTGGAAAGATACAGAGGGGTATAGGCCTTAGTGTGGTAAAAGAATATGTTGAAGATGATTTCGACGGAAAAATTTCAGTATCAAGCAAAAAAGGCGAGGGAACGGTGTTTACCATGAAATTCCCTGTTGAGACATTTAGAAAGGCTGATAAGGATGAGATATTACATAGTTGATGATAAAATTGGAGTAATTAAAACTATTGAAAATATTATTGAATCTCAAGATATCGGAGATGTTATAGGATTTGAGACTGATCCTGCTAAGGCTGTTAATGAGATAATAATGAAAAGACCAGATATTGTACTTGTCGACCTTTTGATGCCGGAAATGGATGGCATAGATCTTGTCAAGAGGGTTAGTAATGAAAATAGCGATATTGCTTTCGTTATGTTATCAAAGGTTACTGACAAGGAAATGGTAGCACAGGCTTATGATGCGGGTATTGAATTTTTTATCCATAAGCCAGTTAATTTAAGAGAAATAATAGCTGTTCTTAGCAATGTAGCCGAAAAGAAAAAGATAAATTCGATGATGAATGACATTAAGGGTATTTTCAAGAATGATAATCGAAAAGAGGAATTGGATGGTAAATTCGATGCAAGCGATGATAGCTCGAGTGCAATTTCAATGTTTCTTGGAATGCTCGGCATGAATGGGGAAAAGGGCACAGCGGATATTTTGGCATTATGTCAATATTTAATTAAGAAGGGCGAAAACTACAACAAAAAAGCTCTCGAGGAGGTGGCACAATCCAGAGGTGATACGAGCAAAAACATGGAACAAAGGATGCGCAGAGCAATAAAGAAGGGGCTTTCTAATGTTGCGAGCATAGGGCTTTCAGACTATGGAAATGATATATTTCAGTTATATGCTAACTATGTTTTTGATTTTAAAAGTATAAAAGATGAAATGGAGTGCATAGAGGGTAGGAACGAAAACGGTGGACGTGTTGCAATACCAAAGTTTGTGGAGGGGCTGCTGATGTATAAAAATTCCTACAATGGATAGAAAATAAAAATGAATATTTATGAGTATTATTGAGCTCAATCGTTATCATAATGTAAAGGTTGCTATAAAGATTTTCTCTATGCTTTTTATGCGATTTTTAAAGCAAATTGATTATAAAAAAATCGACTATATAAGAAGCTCAAATTTAAGAAAATTTATTATGTAAAGTGAATACCAAAACTCAATTTATAGTTTTCTTAATTTTCTTTTATGCATAACCTTCTAAAAAAAGACTCCAATCGTATAGCCTTGTTGGAGTCTTTTTAGTAGTATGACGGGCATGCCGTCAATCTGTGGTGAAAGTCCACAAGGGGCGTAGTTGCCGACGAACCCCAAAGCGACTCCCAAGGTTCAAGTCGTGAGGCTTGGGCGAGAAGAAGGGATAGCGAAATCGTAGCCTGA